>JAZQLB010000216.1:0-8141 GCA_045542475.1 Lachnospiraceae bacterium
GGTAAGAATTTTAAAATTGAGCAGGGAGTTGAGCTTCCTACTGATATTAAAACATATGTTACAGGCAAGGATGAAGAGCTTGCCAAATGTGTACTTGATTTTGCCAAGGTAGACACCAATGTTGTAGGTGTATATGATGCATCTATTGTTCATCCGGACAAGACAGTATCATTTACCATTGAGGTTATAGATACAACAGCACCGGATGTGGAATTGTATAGTAATGAGATATATGCTGTACCGGGACAGGTTATCAATCTGTATGATGTAATGAAATCGGTAAATGATGCTACTTCATTTCAAGCAGGCTTTGCTGATGATATAACCAAGGCAGATGCTGACAAGGTTTTATACCAGACACTTACCTATAATGAGGCAGGAGCATATAATTCAGAGGTATGTGCAAAGGATGCATATGGTAATATTACGGTTGTGCCTATTATTATAATTGTTAATGCAGATACAAATGCACCGATTATATCAGGAATATCGGCAACTGAATATACTAACATGGGTGTTGCAGTTGATTATTTATCAAAGATTACGGCTACAGATGATATTGATGGTGATGTAACCGCTAATGTGGTTGCTGATACATCGGGGATTGATTTTAATACCGCAGGAGAGTATACTTTTACGGTAACAGCTACGGATAACAGCGGTAATGTGGCAGCCATGGAGGTCAAGGTGGTTGTTAATGATACATCAGCAACCATGAATCCGGGACCAACAGTAGTGGTGGATGACAATTCAGATTTTTCAAAGTTTTCTAATGAATATGTGCCATATGGCTTTGGTAAGGATTTTGATGAGAATAACAGACCTACAGGTGTGCAGTGGTATGCTAATAAGTATGGGCACTATGCAGCGGACTTTATTCAGCCAATGAGTAATACCATTTATCTGACCTTTGATGAGGGATATGAGTATGGATATACTCCGGCAATCCTTGATACGCTTAAGGAGAAGAATGTTAAGGCAGTATTCTTTGTAACACTTCCTTTTGCGGAGGAGAATCCTGATCTTGTTAAGAGAATGATTGATGAGGGACATGTAGTTGGTAATCATTCGGCTACACATCCTAATTCAGGTATGAGTTCACTTTCTGTGGATGCACAGATTGAAGATATTATGCGTGTACATGATTTTGTATACGAGAATTTTGGTTATGAAATGTACTTATTCAGATTCCCTACAGGAGCATTCAGCGAGCAATCGTTGGCGATTGTACAGAGTCTTGGATATAGAAGTGTTTTCTGGAGCTTTGCATATCAGGACTGGTATACAGATAACCAGCCGGATGTACAGGAATCCTTAGAGAATGCACTTAATAAGGCTCATGGCGGTGCTATATACTTATTACATGCAGTATCATCAACTAACACAACGATGCTTGGAGATTTTATTGATGGCTGTAGAGCTAAGGGCTTTGAATTCGGATATTATAGTAAGACTAACTAATAATTGAAGGAGGATAATGTATGGCAAAACAGGTTTCGGACACAAAGGTTCCGGTATGGCAGGGAAGAAAGCGTAATGCTATCGGACTTCCGCTTACTTTTACAAAGTACATTTTATATGAGAACAAGCTTATTATCAGAAAGGGCTTTCTTAATATCACAGAGGATGAGATTGAGCTGTATAAGGTAAAGGATAAGAAGCTTGAGATTTCACTTGCAGGACGTATCTTTAATTATGGTACAATTCGCCTGCATGCCAGTGCAGTTTACAATTCAGAGAATGTTCTAAGCCGTGTACATAAGGTAAGAATGGTATTAGAGCTTATCGAAGAGTGTGTAAATAAAGAAAGAGACAAGTATCACGTTCGCGGCCGTGACATGGTCGGTGAGAGCGGTATTAATCCGGCGCAGATTGATTCTGACAATGACGGAATTCCTGATATCGTTGAAGATGCAGGATGTGACTGCGATGCTCACGATGAACAATGATAAGCCGTAAGGCAAAGTAACATTTATGGAGGAAAAAGGATTATGGAAAAGAAGTTAAGAGTAGGTATACTCGGTGCAACAGGTATGGTAGGTCAGAGATTTATTTCTCTTTTAGAGAACCATCCTTGGTTTGAGGTAGTTGCAGTAGCAGCAAGCCCTCGTTCAGCAGGTAAGAGCTATGAGGAGGCTGTAGGCGGTCGTTGGAAAATGACAACACCTATGCCTGAGGCTGTTAAGAAGATGACAGTTCTTAATGTTAATGAGGTTGAGGCAGTAGCTTCACAGGTTGATTTCGTATTCAGCGCTGTTGACATGACTAAGGAAGAGATTAAGGCTATCGAAGAGGCCTATGCTAAGACAGAGACTCCAGTTGTATCTAACAATAGTGCTCACAGATGGACAGAGGATGTTCCAATGGTAGTTCCTGAGATTAACCCAGAGCACCTTGAGCTTATTGCTACACAGAAGGAAAGACTTGGTACAAAGAAGGGCTTCATCGTTGTTAAGCCTAACTGCTCAATCCAGAGCTACACACCAGCTTTAGTGGCACTTAAGGAGTTTGGTCCTAAGCTTGCAGTTGTTACAACATATCAGGCTATTTCAGGTGCAGGTAAGACCTTTAATGAGTGGCCAGAGATGGTTGGAAATATTATCCCATATATCGGCGGTGAGGAAGAAAAGAGTGAGCAGGAGCCGCTTAGAATTCTTGGTAAGGTAGTTGACGGTAAGATTGTAAAGGCATCAGAGCCTGTTATCACAGCTCAGTGTATCAGAGTTCCTGTTCTTAACGGACATACAGCTGCTGTATTTGTTAACTTTGAGAAGAAGCCAACTAAGGAAGAGATTATTGAGAGATGGAGAAGCTTCAAGGGTCTTCCACAGGAGCTTAACCTTCCTAGTGCACCAAAGAACTTTATCCAGTATCTTGAAGAGGATAACCGTCCACAGGTTGCTCTTGATGTAGATTACGAGAACGGATATGGTGTATCATTTGGTCGTCTTAGAGAGGATGCTGTATTTGACTACAAGTTTGTTGGTCTTTCACACAATACTATCCGTGGTGCAGCAGGTGGTGCAGTTCTTATTGCTGAGTTATTAACTGCACAGAAATATATTGAAGCAAAATAAAGTAATAGTTAGGGAATAACCGGCTGATAGTGCGCCATGTAAGAGACCGTTACGGAAACGAGCATGGCGCCTTTTATTCAATGAAAATGCATTTTATAAAATAAAATTTTCACTGAATAAAAGGCACCATACAGGGAGCAGGCATATCAGAGAAAAGGTGGAGAGCAGATGATAAATATTCGAACAATGACAATAGATGATTATAATGGAGTAAGAGCATTATGGCTTACCATTAAAGGTTTTGCTATCAGGTCGATTGACGATTCGAGAGAAGGTGTGGCAGCCTTCTTAAAGCGTAATCCAACAACTAGTGTAGTTGCTGAGCAGGATGGTAAGATAATCGGAAGCATACTTTGTGGACATGATGGCAGAAGCGGATGCCTGTATCATGTATGTGTAGCTAGTGAGTATCGTAATCAGGGAATTGGTAAAGCGATGGTAATACGAGCAGTAGAAGCTCTTGAGGCAGAGCATATTAATAATGTTACATTAATTGCTTTTACAGAGAATGATATTGGAAATGCTTTCTGGAGCCATGTAGGCTGGAAACGCAGAGAGGATTGCAATTATTATAATTTTATAATTAATGAGAATAATACAATACAAAAAATATAAAAACGGTGACAGATATGTACAAATATGAACTTCATGCCCATACCAGTGAAGTAAGCACCTGTGCCCATGCTCCGGCAAGTAAGCTTGTGGAGGCATATGTCAGACGGGGATATTCGGGTGTGGTTATTACGGACCATTTTAATAATTATATACTTGAAAGCTATAAAGGAAGAGGAAAAGACAGGGTAGAACGTTATCTTGAGGGCTATTATAAAGCTAAGGAGTATGCAAAGAGGTATGATTTTACAGTGCTTCTAGGTGCTGAGACCTGTCTGCTTCCGGGACCTGAGGATTTTCTTATATACGGAATTGATGAGGAATTCTTATATAAACATAGTAAGATGTACACCCTGAATCAGGAAATGCTGTATAATGTATGTAAAAAATATAAGGCGGATATTAATGGTAAAAAAACACCTATAGTATTTTTACAGGCACATCCCTGCCGTTCCTACTGCAAGCCGAGAGACCATAGATTTTTGGATGGCGTAGAGGTGTATAATGCCAATCCAAGGCATAGAAATAATAATGATAAGGCACTTGAGTTTGCATCAATTAATACTGAGTATATTCTTACATCAGGAAGTGATTATCATGAATTTGGGGATGAGGGCCTTGGTGGAATTGAAACGGAGATTAAGATTGCGGACAATGCAGATTTAATTAAGGTATTACAAAGTGGTAATTATAAACTAATTAAAAATTAAGGGAGGAATACAATATGGCTAATTATCCAACACCACATATTAATGCGAAGCCGGGAGATTTTGGGAAGACAGTGCTTATGCCGGGAGATCCGCTTAGAGCTAAGTTTATTGCAGAAAATTTTTTAGAGAATCCGGTGCTTGTTAATAATGTAAGAGGCGTACAGGGCTATACGGGAACCTATAAGGGCGTTAAGGTGTCTGTTATGGCAAGCGGAATGGGAATGCCATCAATTGGAATATACAGCTATGAGCTTTTTAATTTCTTTGAGGTGGACAATATTATCAGAGTAGGTTCAGCCGGTTCAATGCAGGAGAATATCCATGTAAGGGATATTGTTATCGGAATGGGTGCATCAACTAATTCTAATTTTGCATCTCAGTATGGACTTCCGGGAACATATTCTGCCATTGCAAGTTACGAGCTTATGAATAAGGCTATTGAAAGCTCTAAGGAATTAGGTGCAACCTATCATGTGGGCAATGTTTTATCATCAGATACTTTCTATAGTGATGATACCGAGGCAACGGATAAATGGAGAAAATTAGGAGTAATGGTTGTGGAGATGGAGGCGGCAGCACTTTATATGAATGCTGCAAGAGCTGGTAAGAATGCTTTGGCTATTTTTACTGTGTCTGACCATATTCTTACAGGTGAGGCTACTACAGCTGAGGAAAGACAGAATTCTTTTACACAGATGATGGAAATTGCACTTAATACAGCAGTAAAAATGAATAAGTAGCAGTTAGGACTGAATTTAGTTCATTAGTACAGTAAAGCTTATCTTTTAGTATGATTGTCTTATTGAGTTTATCCTGACAAAAAAATATAATATATGTGATAGTATATTAGGTTGGGAGGTAAGCTTCATGACAAATCTGGCAGAGGCTGATGATAAGCAGTTAGCAGAATTAAAGGCGTGGTTTTTTAAGGAAAATATCAGAATTAACGAGGCAAAGGAAGCTCTTAACCGTGAGCGCAGTTTTATGGAAAGGGAGAGAGCCTTGCTTGAGAAACAGCTTGAGATACTTAAGGATGAGCTGTTTAAGCTTGCTGATGAGAAGCGTGCTCTTGAAATAGAGAAGAAGAATATTCAGAATATGAGAGCAAGAGCTGAAAAAGTTAATTTCAATCCTAAGAACGGAACTATGTTTTTTAATGGAGTCAGGAGTGAATTAGCACTTAGAAAGAGATATAAGGATTTGATTAAGATATATCATCCGGATAATCTTAATGGAGATACTGATACGATACAATGCATTAATAAGGAATTTGATTCACTTAAGAAGAGATATTGCGGCTAATGAAGATGAGGACAGGATACACTGGTATTCTGTCCTTTTATAAAATTATTGAAAGGGAGAGAAGTATTTGAAGAACTTAAGCTTAAAGAAGAATATGTTATTAATTGCCTTTGCAGGAGCAGTATTATTTACTGTTCTTAATTTTGACAGGGTGGTTGCTGTGCTTTTAAGTGTTTTTGGGATATGTACACCATTTTTTGTCGGAATAGTATTGGCATTTATACTTAATATGATTATGGTTCCAACCAGGAATTTTCTTGAGAAAAAAATACTTAAGAAGGAAACGAAATGGTCAAAGGGCGTATCAATATTAATATCATATCTTGTCTTAATACTGGCAATTGTTGCATTGCTGGCATTTATTATACCGGAACTGGTTAAGAGTCTTACAACCTTCGTTGGAAATCTAAGCTCTTATTTTAGTCATTTGGAAAAAGTGGTTACAGAGCTTGCCATTAAGTATAATATCACGCAGGTTGATTTTAATGCATTCTTTGATCAGTTTAATGATTTGATTAAAAATATGGCTAACAACATATTGGCATATATCGGTAATATGGTGCCACAGGTTATATCTCTTATGTCTAATATAGTGGATTTCCTGTTTAATGGAATTATGGCTATTGTTATTTCAGCCAATATTCTTGGCTATAAGGAAAAATTATTTAAGCAGGCATCAAGAGCGATAAAAGCATTATTACCAAAATGGCATGGTTATCTTTCAGAATTAGCTCATGTATCGGCAGATACCTTTAGAAAATATGCAACAGGACAGTTTGCAGAAGCGCTTATCCTGGGAATGCTCTGCTACATCGGAATGGTAATATTCCAGTTTGACTACGCATTGCTTATTAGTACAGTTATTGCTGTTACGGCGCTTATTCCTGTTGCCGGTGCATATATTGGTGGTGCTGTGGCAGTTATCCTATTAGCCATTATTTCACCAATTAAGGCTGCGTTATTCTTAGTATTCCTTGTGCTTTTACAGCAGTTTGAGACTAATCTTATATATCCTAAGGTTGTTGGCACATCTTTGGAGCTTCCGGGAATATGGGTAATTCTGGCTGTAACACTTGGCGGAGGTATATTTGGAGTAATCGGTATTCTTTTTGCAGTTCCGATAATGTCAATTTTCTATAAGCAGCTTCGTAAGCTGGTAGAAAAAAAGGAGCAGGAAGAAAACTCAAAGAAAGCAGCCTCTATGGAGAATATAATAGAACCAATAGAGATAGTTGAAGCGAACAACGCTGCTACAGTACAAAAAACAGTGCCGCAGCAGAATCAGACAAAGAAGCAGAGCAGCAGAAGACGCAGAAAGCATTAGTTTAATCAGTGAAGATTTTAACAAATTAAAGCAAAAGAGTGATTTTTGTTGACAAACACAAAATGTATTGCTAGAATAGTGTTTATCGGAGCGATAAGGGAATTATCATTATCGCCCAGAAAAGTAGATGGAGGTACTTATGAGAACTAAGGTATTTTCTTTATTGGTAGAGAACGAGGCAGGTGTTCTTAGCCGTGTGTCAGGTCTGTTCAGCCGTAGAGGCTATAATATCGACAGCCTTACAGTTGGTGTAACTGAGAATCCAGCATATTCAAGAATGACAGTTGCAGCAACAGGCGAGGATGATGTCCTTGATCAGATAGAGAAGCAGTTATCTAAGCTTATTGATGTTAAGAAGATTGAAGTATTACCTGAGGGTGCTTCAGTATGCAGAGAGTTAGTGCTTTGCAGGGTTAAGTGTGATGCTGTACAGAGACCACAGGTTATAGCAATCGCAGACGTATTCAGAGCTAAGATTGTTGATGTGGCTATTGATTCAGTTATGATTGAGCTTACAGGAAGCGAGAATAAGCTTGAAGCATTTCTTGGCTTATTAGAGGGCTACGAGATTTTAGATCTTGCAAGAACAGGTCTTACAGGTCTTGTTAGAGGCGTTAATCTATAAGATGATGGCATCTTATTCATTATATTTTATTTTTAAATGCATTTAGGAGGAAAAAGAAAAATGGCAAAGATTTTTTATCAGGAAGACTGTAACCTTTCATTATTAGATGGAAAGACAATCGCCGTTATTGGTTATGGTTCACAGGGACATGCACATGCACTTAATGCTAAGGAGTCAGGTGCTAACGTAATTATCGGTTTATACGAGGGAAGTAAGTCATGGGCTAAGGCTGAGGCACAGGGCTTTGAGGTATATACAGCAGCAGATGCAGCTAAGAGAGCTGATATCATTATGATTCTTATCAACGATGAGAAGCAGGCTCAGATGTACAAGGAAGCTATCGAGCCAAACCTTGAGCCAGGTAACATGCTTATGTTCGCTCATGGTTTTGCAATCCACTTTGGACAGATCGTTCCACCTAAGGATGTAGACGTTACTATGATCGCTCCTAAGGGACCTGGTCATACAGTAAGAAGCGAGTATCAGGCTGG
>JAZQLB010000217.1:0-4795 GCA_045542475.1 Lachnospiraceae bacterium
GTCTCCTTAAGCTGTTCATAAACATTCTCTGCACTTCTGTCAGCAGTTGAAATTACACGACCATAATCAGTACTGTATACAATATTCTGAATGAAGTCATTACCAATTACCTTTGCCTGTGCCTCCTGGAATATAGTATTAAAAGCATCATATTCCTTATTGGCATCATTCTTATATCGTTTTCCAAAATATTCTCTTGCTGTCGTTGATACAGCCATATCATATGATGTACTCTTAATAGAATCAATTACAAGAAAAAAATACTCGGCAGTTGTACTAACCGTAGTCATCGAACTAGCTTCATAGTTGACGGTCAAAGCCTCTGCTGACTTGGTATATGATATAACACCAAGTCCAATCATAAGAAATACCGGTATAATAAATGCAACTATAAGCTTAACCTTAATACTTGAAAACTTACCCATTTTCTTTCTTGTTCTAGGCTTAGGCTCATCTTTAATTACGGATTCTTCCTCTGCTTCATCAGACACCATATAGGCTTGTTCATAACCTGACTGTTCATCAGAATTATTTGTCATATCTTCATATGAATCATTCTGCACCGTTTCCTCCTGCATACCTTCATACAAAGCATCCAAACGTTCCTCTTCCATAGCTGATTCTGAATAATCATATTCAGCCTGTGCTTCATCCTCTGCTAAATTGCTTTCTGTCTCAAAAGCCTCTTCCAATTTGATATCATTTTGTTCGTCATTAAATCTTTCGTTCATGGCGCACCACCCTTTTTTCCCCAAAAGAGGTTATTTTATAGTAATATACTACTATAAATTTCAAGTTATTTCAATCCTTTTCTAGTAAAAATAATCCATAAATTAGAACTTTTCGACTATTTTTTTCAGTATTATGCAATAAATTACTGATTTTTTTAAAAATTGAACAAACTGGGACATTTGCACCATTTTAATGTACCAAAGTTTTAACTTGTTAAAGTGGTATGTTTTAAAAAGAACTCAGGTCGCATTTAAATATGAACCTGAGTTCCTATTAACTATATTATTTTTCTTCGCTAATGTCAAGTGCTATTGCTAATTCCTTAAGCTGTTTTTCATCAACTACATTAGGAGCATCTGTCATAAGACATGAAGCATCCTTAACCTTAGGGAATGCAATAACCTCTCTGATACTGTCTTCCTTAGCCATAAGCATTACAAGACGGTCAAGACCATATGCCAGACCTGCATGTGGAGGAACACCATACTTAAATGCATCAAGAAGGAAACCAAATCTCTCATAAGCAGATTCCTTAGTAAAGCCAAGCACCTCAAACATCTTTTCCTGAACATCGCTCTGGTAGATTCTTACACTACCACCGCCGATTTCTGTACCATTAAGTACAATATCGTATGCCTTTGCTCTTACAGCACCCGGGTCAGTATCAAGCTTGTCCAAATCCCCCTCCATAGGCATGGTGAATGGATGGTGCATTGCTACGAATCTGTCCTCCTCCTCTGAGTACTCAAGAAGTGGGAACTCTGTAATCCATACGAATCTGTACTCACTCTTATCAAGAAGTCCTAAATCCTCTGCAATCTCAAGACGAAGTGCACCCAGCACATTATATACAATCTTATTCTTATCAGCTGCAAATAATAAAAGGTCTCCCGGCTCACCTTCCATAGCCGCAACCAGTGCCTTAAGCTCATCCTCTGTCATAAACTTAGCAAATGAAGACTTATATGTACCGTCCTCATTAACTGCCAGGTATGCCAAGCCCTTTGCACCATAGCCCTTTGCAAACTCAACAAGTGCATCTATCTTCTTACGTGGCATTGCGCCCTGTCCCTTAGCGTTAATACCTCTTACTGAACCGCCATTCTCAAGCGCCCCTGTAAATACGCTAAAGCCACAGCCTGCAACAACCTCAGACACATCCTTAAGTTCCATTCCAAATCTTAAATCCGGCTTATCAGAACCAAAGCGGTCCATAGCCTCCTTATAGGTCATTCTCTGAATTGGAAGTGTTACGTCAACACCGATAACCTCTTTAAACATCTTTGCAAGAAGTCTCTCGTTAACATCAATTACATCATCCACATCAACAAATGAAAGCTCCATATCAAGCTGGGTAAATTCAGGCTGACGGTCAGCTCTTAAGTCCTCATCTCTAAAGCAGCGTGCTACCTGGAAATATCTGTCATAGCCTGAGCACATAAGTAACTGCTTGAAAATCTGTGGTGACTGTGGTAATGCATAGAAATTACCCGGATGAACACGGCTAGGTACAAGATAGTCTCTTGCTCCCTCCGGTGTACTCTTAGTAAGCATTGGTGTTTCAATCTCAAGAAAGCCCTCCGCATCCATGAATGTACGGACAACTGTTGTAAGCTTACTTCTCATAATGAGATTACGCTGTAAGTCAGGTCTTCTAAGGTCTAAGTATCTGTATTTAAGTCTAAGCTCATCCTTAGTCTTTGAATCCTCTTCAATTGGAAAAGGAGGTGTAAGTGCCTCTGAAAGAATTCTAAGAGACTCTGCTCTTACCTCAATCTTACCTGTTACCAGATTATCATTTACTGCACCTGAACGCGCCTCAACAACACCTGTAACAGCTACAACAAATTCACTTCTAAGCTTTGAAGCCTTTTCAAAGCCCTCTGCTCCGATATTCTCTTCCTCGAAAATAATCTGGATAAGTCCTGAACGGTCTCTTAAATCACAGAAAATAATTCCACCCTTATTACGGTTCTTCTGAACCCAGCCCATAAGAGTTACCTTTTCTCCAATATTCTTCTCTGAAAGCTCTGCACATCTGCAGGTTCTCTTTAAACCCTTCATTGATTCTGCTGCCATTAGTTATTACCTCCAAAATATTCTGCTATTGCATCAAGTGCAACTTCTGTCTGCTCGCCATTTTCCATATTCTTAATGACTGCCTTATTATTGGCAAGCTCATCACTGCCGATAATTACAGTATTCTTGGCACCAATTTTGTTAGCATATTTCATCTGTGCCTTAACACTTCTGTCCATGTAATCAGTCTCTACAATAATGCCCTGCTCTCTTAATCTCTTAACAATGGCATACGCCTTGGCTCTTGCATCCTTACCAAGCACACCTACATATAATTCTGCGGTTTCCTGTGCCGGAAGCTCTACTCCCTCCTTATCAAGGAAATAGAGAATTCTCTCAATACCCATACCAAAACCTACTGATGGAATATCCTGCTTCTCATCAATTTCATGAACCAAACCGTCATAACGGCCGCCGCCGCATAATGTAAAGCCTTCTGAATTAACAAACTCAAATACTGTCTTTGTATAGTAATCAAGACCTCTTACAATGCCTGTATCTATCTCATATGGAATCTCAAGCTCTGTAAGTAATAACTTTAATTCCTCAAAATGCTCACTGCACTCCTCGCAAAGGTACTGAATGGTTCTTGGAGCATCCTTTACAATAGTCTTACAGGTTGGAACCTTACAGTCAATTACACGTAGAGGATTCTTAACCATTCTCTCCCTACAGGTCTCACAAAGCTCTGATTCATTCGTCTTTAAATACTCAAGGAGTGCCTCATTATATACCTTACGACACTTTGCACAGCCGATTGAGTTAATGTGAAGCTTTGCATCCTTAAGACCGAATTTCTTAATAAGCTCTGTAATAAGAGTAATAACCTCAACCTCGACAAGAGGACTCTTAGAGCCTACAAACTCTACACCAAACTGGTGATGCTGACGTAAACGTCCACTCTGTGGCTTCTCATATCTGAATGCTGGTGTAACATAGAAAAGCTTGGTAGGACCAGACTCAGCATACATATTATGCTCAAGATATGCTCTTATAGCGCCTGCTGTTCCCTCCGGCTTAAGTGTTATGCTTCTGTCACCTTTATCAGTAAAGGTATACATCTCCTTCTGAACAACATCAGTTGTCTCACCCACACCTCTCTGGAAAAGAATTGTGTGCTCGAATACAGGTGTAATAATCTCATGGATATTGTATGTCTTTGCTGTATCTCTGGCAATCTTCTCTATAATGGTACGTTTGTGCATATCCACTCCATACCAGTCCTGTGTTCCTCTTGGTGCCTGTGTAATCATATAATTTCCTCCAAATTAATATCTATTAATAGTGTATCCCGCTGTATAAGCTCCATAACACCATCATCGTTCATTACCTTCTGAAATGCTAAAAATACCTGCATATCATATTCCTTGATATCCTCAATCATCATATTCATTGCAGTTTCCACATCAAAAGCTTCTCTGTATGGTCTTTCTGAAATAAGTGCTACAAATGCATCTGCAACCCTTACAATTCTCGCTCCAAGCGGTATTTTATCCGCCTTGAGATTCTCAGGATATCCTGAACCATCATAATTTTCATGGTGATATAATACTGTTTCCAGTATATATGGTGAAAAATCATGCTCTTTTAAAATATCATGACTAAGATTAGAATGCATTCTCATATACTGCATTTCTTCTATTATCATTCCCTTGGAATTACGTCCATACAGGTATGCTGATAATCTTAGCTTTCCTATATCGTGTACCATTCCGGCTACTGCAAGATTATAGCAGGTTTCTTCATCCAGATTAAGCTTTTTTGCAGTAAGATAGGTCAGATTGCTGACACGAATACCATGACTTATGCCATCTACCAAATCGGCATATAATAAATCCTCAACCCAATTCTCAGCCATAAAAAAATCTTCTCTTTCTGTCAATCATTTCGTCAATGTTCTCTATATATGTTTTAACATCCTTAACATTTTCCACACGTTCAATACGATTCTCTGCCGGAAATACAACCTTTGTAGAAGCTCCTG
>JAZQLB010000218.1:0-3323 GCA_045542475.1 Lachnospiraceae bacterium
CTATCAAGGAAAATATAGCATATGGTAATCCAAATGCTACAGATGAAGAGATTATTGCTGCTGCAAAAAAGGCACATTCACATAGCTTTATAAAGCGTTTACCACAAGGCTATGACACTGTAATTACTGAGGATGGTGGCAACCTATCTCAGGGACAGAAACAGCTTCTCTGTATTACAAGAGTAATGTTACTCTTACCACCAATGCTTATCTTGGATGAGGCTACATCATCTATCGATACTATGACAGAAATTCGTATACAAAAGGCATTTAACAAGATGATGGAGGGCAGAACAAGCTTTATAGTAGCTCACAGACTTTCAACCATCAAGGAAGCAGATGTAATCCTTGTAATGAAGGATGGAAACATAATAGAGCAGGGTTCACATAAGGAGCTTCTTAAACAGAAAGGATTCTATTATAATCTATATAATGCCCAGTTTACACATTAAATCTTAAATGACAAATTATACCTATTGTGATATAATATCTTTATGTGGCGTATATATATGTACGTACAAATATTTTTACATATTGGAGGGGAAAGAATGTTTCAATTAAACAATTTTTATGACAACAACAATATGATTTGTATTAACCAGTTAGGTCAGTACAAGGTATTTGAGCACCAGAAGGATTTATCAGTATCTCCTTATGCAGCTGAGACAGCATACTTTGCGGCTGAGATGAATGTTAAGAAGCGTCAGGTGCTTGTTGAGATGAATAACACAGGCTGTACTGTTCAGGCTGGTGCTATGCAGTGGATGCTTGGTAACATTCAGATGCAGTCAGGCGTTAAGGGCGTAGGTGGATTCCTTGGCGGTATGGTTAAGGGAGCAGTTACAGGCGAGTCTGCTGTTAAGCCAGAATATTTTGGACAGGGTATTATGATGCTTGAGCCTACATATAAGCATATTATTATGGTTGATGTGGCACAGTGGGGTTCAATTGTTCTTGATGATGGTTTATTCCTTGCTTGTGATAACACAGTACAGAATAAGGTTACAGCTAGAAGTAATCTTAGCTCAGCAGTGCTTGGTGGCGAGGGATTATTTAATACTATGCTTACTGGTCAGGGTATTGCAGTACTTGAGAGTCCAGTTCCACAGAACGAGCTTATCCAGTTCAATCTTCAGGATGATGTAGTTAAGATTGATGGAAATATGGCTATTGCTTGGTCTGGAAGTCTTGAATTTACAGTTGAAAAGTCAGGCAAGAGCCTTCTTGGTTCAGCGGTATCAGGCGAAGGTCTTGTTAATGTATATCGTGGTACAGGTACTATCCTTATGGCACCTACTGCAAAGTAAGGAGGTAAGCGTATATGGTATATAGTAGCTTAATGAATAACGAAAATATTACAACCAAGGCACAGCTTGGCGGCATGCAGGTAATGGAATACGTTAAGGATATGAGCGTTACACCTGCTTCATCAAAGCTTGAATACTACTGTGCAAAGATGAATATAAATAAGCGTCAGGTATTACTCAACCTTAATGGCAATGGCTATACTGTACAGTCAGGTGCTATGCAGTGGATGAGTGGTAATGTTCAGATGCAGTCAGGTGTTAAGGGTGTAGGTGGTTTCCTTGGCGGTATGATTAAGGGAGCAGTTACAGGTGAGTCTGCGGTTAAACCACAGTATTCAGGCTATGGACAGATGATGCTTGAGCCTACATATAGACATATTATTCTCACTGACCTTGCAGAGTGGGGTGGAAGCGTAGTTCTTGATGATGGACTTTTCCTTGCTTGTGATGGTACTGTTAATGTTCAGGTTACAGCTAGAAGTAATGTAAGTTCTGCTTTACTTGGTGGAGAGGGCTTATTTAACACTATGCTTACAGGACAGGGTGTTGCAGCTTTAGAGTGTGTAGTTCCTAAAGAGGAGCTTATTGAGATTAATCTTCAGAATGACGTTATGAAGATTGATGGCAATATGGCGGTTGCTTGGTCAAATACTCTCGAGTTTACAGTTGAGAAGTCTGGTAAGAGCCTTCTTGGATCTGCAGTATCAGGCGAAGGTCTTGTTAATGTATATCGAGGAACTGGTAAGATTTGGATGTGTCCAGTTGTACCTAAGTGGGAGGGTTCACTAGGTGAGGATTCACCAACTCAGAATGCTTCATCAGGTGATACAGGCTCAGTTGCAGCAAAAAATGATGCTGTAAGCAAGATTGAGACAGTATCTAAGGTATTGGATTTCTTTAACTAATTTTTAGTAAAATATTTCCCGTCAGTGTATATGCTACATTGACGGGATTTTTAGAAAATGGGGATATAGTTAGTTAAGGTACTGTGATTTATTGACGGAAGGTAGAATTATGGATAAAAAGATATTGTACAGAGTAATTAATATTTTGTGTCTTGTAATTATGATAGGTACTGTTGCTTGGCTGATTGCTGTGTGGAATAGAATACCTGATGAGATAGCTACGCATTTTAATGTGTATGGTGAACCTGATAATTATGGCTCAAAGAAGGATATTATAGTGCTTCCTATATTTAGCTGGTTGATATATGGAATAATGGTGGTAGTGGAGTGTATTCCTGGAGCGTGGAATACAGGTGTAAAGGTTACGCCACAGAATAGTGCTAGGGTGTATGGCATAATAAAGGGAATGTTGGTAATACTTAAGCTGGTTATAGTATTGACATTTACTCTACTTACAGTTTTTTCAGCATTAGGTAAGGGGTTGCCAGTATGGTTTCTTCCTGTAGAGCTTATTGCTATATTTGGAACTATATTAGTTAGTATAATTAGATTATATAGGGCTAGTTGATTATTACATGTTATATGTAAGATGAGGAGGCGCTACTATGGAAAATACCGAAAGAATAATGGGGTTTCTTCTTTGGATTATAGTAAGTATTTTATTCGTTGTAATGGGAATATACATTAGGAAAAGTAAGAAAGCTAAGCCTTTTGGATTTTGGGCAAATGCTGATGCTCCACAGGTTAAGGATGTAGAGGGATATAATAAAGCATTAGGAAAGCTTTGGATTATATTCGGAATTGGCTTTGGAATCGATGGTTTACCTCTTTTGGCAGGACAGAATTCGGCTATTATTATACTTAGCATTTTAGGAGCTATGTTTCTTGCTATAGGCACAATGATTTATTATACACTTGCTATAGAGGCTAAGTATAAGGAAAAGTAACGGTAAAGCGTGTATGGTTTGAACTAAAACCTGCAAATCTTGCCTAAAAACCTACAAATCTTGCCAGGCTATTGAAATATGTTGGTAAATAAAGCTATCATATCATAAGATGGGATACTGTGTCTTATGGTATGGTGACTTTTTTTAGCATAATATTATACCAC
>JAZQLB010000219.1:0-4791 GCA_045542475.1 Lachnospiraceae bacterium
ACTTCATTAGTCTTCATGTTAAAGCCTGCAAACTCTTTGTTCTCAGGGCTTGGGAGATATTTAATAATATCATCAATCAAAGCATAGGTTCCCTGACATAATGTATTTGAACCCATAGTAATAGGCACTAATGAGCCTCCTATAACATTAACCCTGAGTGCTGCTCTAATCTCGTTTTCCGAGAACTTCTCTCCTGCAAAATAGCGGTCTAAGAATTCTTCACTGGTCTCTGCTACAGCCTCCATAAGTATCTCTCTGTAAAGATTAAGATTCTCCTTACTGTATTCAGGAATCTCACACTCTACAACGTCTGTACCCTGCCATTTAACAGCATTCTCACTTACGATATTAATATATCCCACGAACTTCTCATTCTCTCTTATAGGGAAATGGAATGGTGCAATCTTCTTACCATAGCGTTCAGTAAGAGTCTCAACAACATTCTTAAAGGAAGCATTATCCGCATCCATTCCCGTCACATATATCATTCTAGGAAGCTTATACTTCTCGCATAGCTCCCAGGCCCTTTCCGTTCCTGCCTCAACACCAGACTTACCTGATACAACAATAATAGCTGCATCCGCAGCGCTAATAGCTTCCTCAACTTCACCTGTAAAATCCAAATATCCCGGAGTATCTAAAACATTAATCTTAACACCCTCCCATTCAATAGGTACTACTGAGGTATGAATGGAAATCTTTCTCTTCTGCTCTTCCTTGGCAAAATCGCTTATGGTATTGCCGTCATCAACCTTACCCATTCTACTTGTTATTCCGGCAACATACGCCATGGACTCTGCAAGACTGGTCTTTCCTGCCCCACCATGACCTAAAAGAACTACGTTTCTAATCTTGTCAGTTGTGTATACATTCATAGTTTTTACCTCCCATTTCGAAATATTAATTACATTTTAATAGATATTGTCTATAAATTCAAGAGTTTTCATATATTTTGCAAGTATTTTTGCGCTAAAAAAACCACCCTCTTAAACTTATCCGGTTTATTAGGATGGTTTTTCTACATTATATAATTATCTAAGCCTCTTTATTCTGATTAATTGCAGTATGCAACAGCTCAAACAAATCCCTATATCTCAGATTCTTCCCCTCAAACTTAACTGCCGCAATATACAGATATAGCGGTATCTCCATATCCTCAAATTTAAAGGTCTGACCATTGTATTGTCTGATTCGTTCACATATTGACTCTGCATACGTCACATCCTCACTGTTAGTAAGCATCACAAACTCATCACCGCCGATTCTGAATACAATATCATCTTCCCCGGCTTCTTTTTGCATTCTGCTCATACTCTCAATAATAGCCAAATCTCCAGCCTTATGAGATATATCATTGATTGGAATAAGACTCTTAATGTCGCAGCACACAAAGTAACAGTTTTTTCTCTGCACAAATAAATCATACATTTCGCTGATATCTACATTTCTTCTCATATTAATATACATACCTCCATCCTGTATTGGCGGATAGAGCTTTGGAAACAATTCATAATTCAGATTTTTTCCTTTAAATTCGGATGGGTTGCAGTACCATACACTCTTAAATGCCCGGCTAAAGGATTCATTGGTGCTATAGCCGCATGCCATTGCCACATCCAGCATGCTAATCTCAGTATTTGCTGCTATAAGCCTTGCTGCAAGCATCATTCTGCGTTTAATCACATACTCATGCACCCCAATATTGCTTACGCAGCGAAACAGCTTTTCAAGAGCAGACTTCGAGCAAAAGCAGCTTTCCGCAACATCCTGTGTTTTAATCTCTCCCTGTAGATTATTCTCAATGAACTCAAAGGCATTAGCAAGAATTTCCAAATTGTTCATAGCTCTATTCCTTTCATTTCGTATCATAGAAGTACTTCATGATAGTAGTATAGCAGTTCTAATTATTCTTTGCTTGACTTTTTGAGTTTAAAATTACCATGAGCCTCCGCCACCGCCGCCGAAGCCTCCTCCTGAGGAACCTCCGCTGCTATGGCTGGATACACTGGCATTATAGTTATCTATGCCCCGCTTAATGGAATCCATGGAATGATTGCACTGATGCATCACATGATGGAACATATGCCATGACATTATATCACCATACATTCCAAAGCCCTCAATCGGTTCAACATCAATATTTTCAAACTGTAAAATCCACTCATCCGTAAGCCCGAATACATATGCATACGGAAGCACATCATAAAAATATCCCGGATTACCCTTAACCAGACTGTTAATATCCTCAAGCTCACAGCTCATAATATACTCTCTAAAGCCTAAAAGCCTGCCCATAAGCTGTCTTCTGTACACAGTCGAGCAATTCGTATAGCCTGCTGCCAGCACACTAATAGCTCCGCAAAGCATATAAATCCATATATTCATATCATATGTGGTAAATATTGAACACACCAGTCCTCCGATAACAACAACCAGGCCCCAGAATACTATCAGTGCCACCTTGTTCCCCTCACTCATAAGCTGCGTATTCTGCAGCATAATTCCCGAAACAATTCCAATAATTAAATACGCCAGACCCACAAATATTCCTGCTATTACAAGAGCTTCAAGCTTTCCGTTATAGGAGGCTGCGATTACACCTGCAATAATCCCACCGCAAGCCGCAAGCTGTATCAGATAATTAAAACCACTCACCACTTCTGACTTAATTGTACGCTTGCCCTTAAATACCTCCTCAAGCTTAGCCCTTGAATTCATTAATGCCTTATGCATAGCCTCACCGTGCTCTATATCAGCAGAAAAATCAGGATTATTAAGAAACGCCCTATACATACGCTTAAGATAAGCAGGCCAGTTACTTTCTGCCTCCTTAAGCTTCTCTATATGAAGACCACCGTCCTCATCCTCGTACAGCTTAATATAGCCCTTGCAGGCAAACCAGATAAGCAGTGACATGAAATCCTTATCATCCGCTGAATAGTCGATAACATAACCTACCTCGGCACTGGTCATATCCTCCGGCGGATAGAAGGTTCTTACCTTAACCACCTTAGCTGCGCCCTTAATAAAATTAGTATATATCATTCTTATAACAGCCAATACTGCCAGAGCAGCACTAAATATAAGCATAATCTGCATAAAAGCAGGTGATGAGGTTCTCTCACCCACATAATAGCCTTCCGGAAGTCTTAAGAATACTGTTACTGCCTCGTTTGGTTCAAGACCTCCCTTTACATATCCGGCAACTATATTCTTATCTATGGCATATTCTACGCGTTCTTCACCCTTTTCTCCCTCTTCGCCTGCATATATATGAATATTATCCATATTGCAGACCTTATCAAAGATAATGCTAAAGCCCACTTCTTCTGTATAACAGTTCCAACCATTTCCTATAAAGCTGTAATACAGTTCATCATAATCTAACACCCTGTCATCGCCAAAATCATAGGTATAATGTATGATATAGCTCTTATCCCCAGATACCAGTCTATCCTCATGCCCAATTATGATTTCATTATCATCCACATCATAATCATCACCCTCAACATACACATTACTTATCTTGGGTCTGTAATAATACACCTTTGAATTACCACGCTCATCAATTCTGGTAATCTCCACATCCTCAGGCAGATAAAAATATATTCCGTGGCGTTCCTCCTCGTAATATACATCAAGCTCCACCGTTACCGAGATAGTAGCATCCTCATGTACTACCATTTCAACATAGTGCCTCTTAAAATAAAAGCCACCCTCATCTGCCATTGCCTGCATTGGCGGTATTACTGCCATAAAAAGCATAATAAACGCCAACAACAAAAAAAGATTCTTAGAATGCTTCTTTAATGTCTGATTAACCTCTTTCATTTTTCCTTCTCTCCTCATAATATTATTTTATCTAAAGACCATATAGTTATTCCCTGCTTATACCAGCTTTCGTAAGGAGCTCCGATTTTCATAAAAGCCTCATCCTTAAGCTGCCTGTTATAGAACCTAGTCTCCGGTGAATAACTGCAATGGCCATTAGTATCCATATAATTATCATATGTAAGCCTATCTGTGATAATATTAATTATATTAGCTATAATTGCATAAATAACAGGCTCCTCACGCTCAGTCCTATGCTCCCATATACATTCTCCTCGCTCCAGTATAAATAGTCTAGCTTCATTTGTTATTACTTCCACATTAAGCAGCATATCATAGGTATTATGACTGTTAAATATGTTTGTGATGAGGTTGCGGTTATTGAGTGAATATATATCTGTTTTTTGGAGCAGCTTGTCGGCTGTTATCATTATGGTTTCTTTGTTCATTTGACCTCTCTTTTCATCATATGAAAGTGATGAATTGATTTTTCGTTTCGACACATTGGAAGTTTCTTTTTCGTAGAAATTTGAAGTTGTCGCACATACAAACTGAAGTTTCAAGTGCTCGTCTTTAAATTTAACACAATGCTTGTATATGGATATTTAATTACTTCTAAAGGTTTCCATTTGTCCACAAAGCATATTATAGAAACCAAATTTATCATAAAATTGCTTTAAACTTTCTTCAAAAACAACAGAGATTATATATATTCGTTTTTCTTTCAGATACATAATCATCTTATTCATCAAATTGGTTCCAACACCTTTGCCCTGATAATCCGGATGAACCATCAAATCTTGAATGTAAGCATCTGTAACGCCATTTGACACACAATCAATATATCCAATCAGCTCCTCTTTTACATAAACAGCAATATGATAATAGGATGTCATCAAAGGGTTTGCATATTCCTTTTCCATTCTGTTCCAGCCTATCGCTTCACGCAAATCTGATAGG
>JAZQLB010000220.1:0-15418 GCA_045542475.1 Lachnospiraceae bacterium
ACTCTGTCCAACTTAATCTCATCAATATTAACAATCTGCAGCATATTAAGAGATGAATATCCACATCCGAAATCATCCATGGATATCTTAAAACCATTACTCTGTAAAAGTTCCATTGCCTCATATATAGAGCTTGTCTCATCAAGAAAAGCACTCTCAGTCAATTCAAGAATAATATACTTCGGAGAAATGTCATATTTTCTTGAAAGAGCAATTACTCTCTCTGCAAAATTTGCCTCTATTGCATGAACTCTTGATACGTTAATGGATATCGGAACCACCTCATATCCCTTATCAAGCCATTCGCGAAGCTTTGAGAAAACCAGCTCCCATACAATTCCATCCATATTAATAATGAAACCATTCTTTTCAAATATCGGAATATACTCATCAGGATATATCATACCATATTCCTTGGATATCCAACGCACCAAAGCTTCGGCACCGGTCAGCTTCCCTGTAGTCATATCAACCTTTGGCTGTAAATATGCATAGAATTCACCGTTAGCCTGAGCCTCATTCATTCTGGTCTCAATCCTCTTAATGGCGGCAACCTTTTCCTTAAGCTCCTCTGTAAAATATGCCAAATGCTTAAGTACATTACCCTTAATGGTGTTAAGTGCAATTCTTGCATAATTAGTTATAGTATCAATATGCTCGGAATGGTCATCAATAATGCACACTCCAAATGCCGGATTAAGTCGGCAGCTTATAGGATATGTCATAATACCATTACAAATATATTCAAGAACACTTTCCATATCATGCAGATTCTTATACGGAATAAGAACAGCAAATATATCCGCCCGAAAATGTCCTGCCTCCCAATATAAATTCGTCATGCATGACTTAATAAGCTGTGCCACATGAAGTATCAGCTTATCCCCCTCGTCTCTTCCATAGAATTCATTAATCATCTTAAATTCATGCAAATCAATAACCGCAACAGCATAATTAATATCAAGATTTGCCGCAACCTTTTTTGCAGAATTATAGAAAAAGCCTCTTGTATTGCACAATCCCGTCATCATATCCTGCATACTATCAGCTTCCGATAAATCATTCTTAAGAAGTGCAGTCATATATTGTTCAATTGTTTCCTTATTATCAAGGAATGCTCTTCTTTCCTTATCCTGATTCGTAACATTGCTCATGCAAATAAGCCTCCGAACACAATTCTATAATAGAATATTATATCCTTTACAGAGTGTAAAATCAATCTTTTTAAATGTTTTTTTAAAATTTTGCAATAATTCCAACACCATTCATTAAATTGCATAAATCTTTTTACCAGCGTTATTATATAACTTCGTATGTAATTATCCATTTTTTATGTTTTTCTCAAGATATGTAGTAACACTTTTTTCGCATCCACATATTAATAAAGTGTATATATCTTTTCGGAGGATTTTTAAATGAGTGATTTAGCAGCAACAAATTGTGGATGTGACAGATGTGGTAACAACGGTATCTTTGGAAATGGAGGCAACTCTTGCAGCTGTATCATCTGGATCATTCTTCTTTCTTGTATCTGTGGTAATGGCAACGGCGGCTTCCTTGGCGGCTGTGGCAACGATGACTGTGGTTGTGGCAACAACAACAGCTGCTTATGGATTATCTTAATCCTTTTATTCTGCGGCGGATGCAACTAATATGAAGCCTGAAAGCACACCGGCATGCCCGGTGTGCTTTTTTTGTCATATCAGCTGCTTACTGCTTCATATACTAAAACAAAAAAGGACAATATCAATGCCTGATAATTGTAGTGCTACAATCCAACTAACTGAGTTTGATATAAAAACCATAGGAACCAGCACCCAGATGTTAAAATCCATGATTAACTTCTTTGAACCGGGAGAACAAAAAATAATCGGTCTTATGATTAGAATTATCGAGCTTAATATGACTATGGACTATTTCAAAAGAAACCGACTCCCTTTTTGTTGTCTGGAGCATAAGGACTCAAACTCCATGCTAAATACCATTATGAACTTCTGTCCTCCTGAGGAACGCAGCCAGCTTGAAATGATGATGAATATGATGAAAATGCAGCAGCTGCAAAACGCCTCTTCTCCGATGGATTTAATGTCAAACCTCCTTACGCCCGAGCAATTAAAGCAATTTAAGGAATATGAAAACATGCTCTGACATAAGATATATTAAACGCTTATATCGGAGCTTTATATGATAAACATTCCTAAAAATATGAATCCTAAAAAGGCTGCACTTCTCAATAATTTTGCAGCAATGGCAAAGAATAAAACCAATGATGATATGCTTCCTCTTCTGCTTGCCTTTTCTAACAAAGCAAAAAAAGAAAACATAAGCTTCACTCCTGAGGAAACCAATCTTGTTATTGAAATGCTGAAAAAGGATTTAAAGCCGGATGAACAGAAGAAACTGGATGTTTTTTTACAGATGCTGAAATAGAAGAACAAGGTCCGCTTGCGGACTCTCGCGCCGCCGAAGCATCGCATTTATGCGATATCTACATTTGCTTCGGCGTGTGCAATTTCTATAATTACTGATACTTAACTTAATTTTCTCAAACACATTCTATACAGTCTTATCAACCTTAATCCCCTTCAAATCAGCTTCAAGTAAAGCCATGCTGTTCTTTAACTTATCAAGACTCTGCTGGGCTTCGTTTGATACAGCCATACTCTCTACTGAGATTTCAACCATATTGTCCACATCAATATTAGCAGCCTTGCGTTCAGCTACTACCCGCTCAGCCTCCTCTATTGCTTCCTTGGTTTCCAGAATCATCGCTTCCTTAATGGCACGCTCCTCCTTAAGTTCGGCTAACCGTTCAGTCTCTTCCTCCTGCTTCTCCTTGACAGCCTCTGCCTTTTCCTTCTCCTCCTCAAGCTGCTCATCAATATGTTCCTTTGACTCTTCAATAAGCATACCCACAATCTCCTTGCTGGCTGCTTCCAGAATTTCCTTTGCCTGCTTATTGGCATCTGCCATGGCATGCGACTTAAGCCTCTCTATAGAAACACTTGTTACATAGTTCATATCGTTCTGCATATGCAATTTAGCATTATTCATTTCTTTCTTAAGAGAGATTGCTCTGGCATTAATATCAAGCGCATGCTTCTGTACTTCCGTAAGCGGAGCAGCCAAAAGCTTTCCAAGGCGCTCTTTCTCTTCCTCAGAAAAGGCTTCGTCCACTACACCATTCCTCTTATTTTCATATTTTATTAACAATTCTATATCCTTATCTTCTTTAGAGCCTTCCTCTATACCATAAGCCTCCTTAAGCCCTAAAAGTTCCTCTTCATTCTGCTTAAGCAGCCTAGCATCCTCCTTAAGCAGTGCTGTCATCTCTTTGTAGTGTTCTTCCTTTTCCTTAATATTATTATCTATTGCCCGTTCATTCTCCCATGCAGCAGAAATAACTCTCCAAGCCTCCTCCTGTGCCTGCTTCTTACGCTGTGATACTGCATCCGGTTCAAGGCGGAGATTTGCTGCATTAATAGACATATTTCCATCTTTCTTTGTGTATGAAGCATCTTTATTATCCACTTCCATACCTATATTTCCTGTTGCGCCTGCCCATATTGTCAAACTCATTCATTCTCCTCCTTTTTCTCTAAGCCGTACCTTTCCAGTTCAGCTGCCACAATCGCTTTCATTGCCTTGCCTTCATTAATCTTTTTACTAGCCTCGTCAATAATGGATTCATCTGCAAAATGTTCAAATATTTCTGTCTTATTTTTAAGTATATCCACAATATGCTCATCCACCGTATTATCCATCAACAGTCTGTGCACAATAACATTCCTTGCCTGTCCCATGCGATATACTCTTGATATAGCCTGATTCTCAGTACTTGGCTTCCATTGTGGCTCACATATAACCACCACACTTGCCGACTGAATATTAAGCCCCACTCCACCGGCATTAATCTGACTAACCAATACACTACCTGCCGGTGCCGCTGCAAATTCATCCACAAGCTTCTGTCTGTCATCTGCCGAAACACTTCCTGTTATTGGCCCATACCCCATATCGCCCAATAGCATCATCACCTTATCTATTACATCAAGAAAATACGAAAATACAATAATTTTCCTGCCATCTTCCTTTGCCTCCTCACAAATCTCAAGCAATCTTTCTGCCTTTGAGGATGATGCCAACTCAGCGACATTCCATGATACCTGTCTAATCTTCATATGAGATTCAAACATCAATGCATGCTTATACGCCAATTCTTCAACTTCATTAAGTTCACACCAGTTGTCCTTCTCCGTTTTTTCAGGAAGCTCAGATAATACCTCTTTTCTTATTCTTCGCAAATACACCGGTGCTATAGTCTTCCTAAAGCTTGCTGCCATTGTATAATCCTGCATTTTCTCAGCCTGTGCTGCTATCTGCTCATTAAGGAGACTTATGAGAAATACCATCTCCTCCACCTTATTCTCCAAAGGTGTTCCTGTCATAAAGAGAATATATTCTGATCTCTTTACATATTCTGCTACCGCCTGGGTTCTGATAGCCTCTGGATTCTTAACATAGTGTGCTTCATCAACCACCAGCATGTCTATATATACATCCTGAATACTTCCAAGCTTTGACACGGTCTCATAAGTAGTTACTCCCACACCGCCTCTTTGCTTCCATTCTTCAAATGCCTCATCCCTATTATCACCATGTATCTTTATAGCCTCTAACTGACTATGCTTGCCAATCTCTCTTTTCCAGTTAATCATAACACTTACGGGACATATTACAATAAAATGCCCTCTGCCCTGTGCGTATAGATGAGCCATGGCAGCAATCGCCTGTATAGTCTTACCAAGACCCATTTCATCACCAAGAAGTGTTTTCTGCTGATGTAAAATATATTTTGTACCAAAGGTCTGGTAGCTTCTTAACACCGATTTCATTGCCGATGTATCAAGGGTAAATTCATTGATTGCCTTAACAAGCTCCTCAGGTAAAAGCTTCTGTGATTCCTTGCTCACAGTTGAAATACCGGTTATTTCCTCTAACAGTGCATAATATGGTGCAGTATTATTCACAAAATCATTCCAGCTGTTTTCAACCTTCCACATATTGACAACAATCTGGAATTCCATATCGAGCTGCTGTGCTTTTATATCCACACCCTGCACCTTAAGATTGTTAAGATATGAATATGCATTAAGTCTGGCTCTTTTTTTCCCCGGTGTCAGAAAAAACCACTTAATAACAGAGTTAATATCCTTCGACATTTTCACCGCGCTTAGAAGCCCTGTATGATGTGCCAGATGCAAAGCCTTAACATTGTCAACAAGTTCTCTTGTATGCATTAATATTGCAAGGCATAATACTATTGTGCAATTATCCTTGTCCTTATCAGTCGCTTGTATTTTAACACTTGTGCTCTGCTGTATATACTCTGTAATCGCTCTTACCCTTAAAACAATCTTCTGCGCAGAATCATCTCCGATTCCGTTAATTTGAGCCAACTGATACGCAGTTTTATCCACAAGCTGCAAGACATTGCTATAACCCGCATTTCTTAGTGCAGAAATCCTTATGCCACTCTTATCCTTATTTAGCTCTTCTATTGAAAGCTCCTCTAAAGCCTTGTTAACCAAATATAACCTTGTATTTCCATATATACGCTTAATGGTACTCTCATAATAAGTTTTCTGTCTTAATATATTATTCAATTGATAATCTGCCTGCTCCATCTGACTGATAAGAGCTGCTACCTGTCTTTTATCCGGTCTTTCCATATTCCCCACTACGTATTCCTTGTACTGTATAAACTAATCTGCTGTATCACTTATAATATATATCGTCATTTTCTTTTATAAAATAACCTTTATTAACCTCTTCTTCAAATCAAAACACCTTAATTATTTCCACAAAAAAAGGAGCCTCTCCGGTCATATACTGACCCAAGAGGTTCCTTCAATATATTACTGTTCAGTTGTAGTAGACGCTGCTTCCTTAACAGTTAAGTTAATTCCGTCAATTCCGTTAATATTAACATTTCTGTTAACCTTAGCATCATATGTATCAGCCTTAACTATCTCTGCAAGGTCAATTCCCGTAGTCTCCTTCATGCTCTCAAAAAGCTTAGCCATAACAGCAGGAACATTACCGGCTACCTGGTCAACGCCATTGCTGCCGCCGTCTCCGCCGATAATAGTAATCTTATCAATCTGCTTAAGCGGCTCAGCAATCTTACCTGCAATTTCAGGAAGAACCTTAATCATCATCTCGGCAACGGCTGCCTTGTTATACTTAGCATAAGCCTCTGCCTTCTTCTCCATTGCCTCTGCCTCTGCAAGACCCTTAGCCTGAATAGCCTTAGCCTCTGCTTCACCTACGGCACGGATACCCTCAGCAGCCTGCTCCTTAGCATAACGCTCAGCTTCTGCCTCAGCCTTTCTAGCCTCTGCCTCTCTCTGTGCCTCGAACTGCTTAGCCTCAGCTTCCTTCTGTCTCTGGTAAAGAGCTGCATCAGCTCTCTGCTGTGCTGCGTACTTATCAGCCTCAGCCTGCTTCTTAACCTCAGCCTCAAGAGCCTGCTCCTTAACAGCAACCTCCTTCTGCTTTAATTCAATTTCTCTCTCCTGTCTTGCGATATCAGCGTTAGCAGTTGTAATCTCAATAGTCTTACGCTGCTCTTCCTTCTGAATCTCGTAAGCTGCATCTGCGATAGCCTTCTTAGTATCAGCCTCTCTCTGAAGCTCTGACTTCTTAATAGCTAACTCGTTCTGCTTCTTGGCAATCTCTGTCTCTGCCATAACAGCTGCATCATTAGATTCCTTATCAGCTGCTGCCTGAGCAACCTTAATATCTCTTTCACTCTCAGCTCTTGCAATGGCTGCTGCCTTCTTAATCTTAACGATATTATCAATACCTAAGTTCTCAATAACATCATTAGAATCTACGAAATTCTGTACATTAAAGCTTATGATATCAAGACCCATGGCTGCAAGGTCAGGTCCTGCATTCTCCTTTACAAGGTTAGCGAACTTCTGACGATCTGATACCATCTCCTCAAGTCTCATCTTACCTACGATTTCACGGACATTACCCTCAAGAACCTCTCTTGCTACAGAAGCAATATAATCAGGATTCTTGTTAAGGAAATTCTCCGCCGCAAGTAAAAGTCTCTCTGCCTCATTACTAATCTTAACATTAACTGTTGCATCTACATTAATATTAATGTAGTCTGCTGTTGGTACTGCATTACTTGTCTTAACATCAATTGGAATAAGTCTTAAATTAAGCTTATCAAGTCTTTCGAAGAATGGAATTCTTACGCTTGCCTTTCCAATTACGATTTTAGACTTCTTCTTGATACCTGAAATGATAAATGCCATATCAGGTGGTGCCTTAACGTAGCCTGTAACTAAGATAACAATCAAAAGTACAACGACTACTGCTCCGATAATTAACGGTGTTGGCATATTATTTACCTCCCTATGTGTATTATTTTCATTCCTCAATGAAATGTTCTCATTGGTATGATACTATGCATTATACAATATTATGAATAAAAATGATATAGGAAATTTTATATAACTTATTATCTTATACTACTCTCATCAATTACAAACGCCTTCAGCCCCTCGTCAAATACCAAATCAAAATACACAGCTCCGATAAAGCTTCCGCCTCTGGTAAAAACAAATCGGGTATATAAATCTCCCCCTTTGCTTGATAATCCCACATATGGTCCACTCATTGTAACACTATTTCCATAGTTCTCCAAATCCACATCAGATTCATCTGTAATACCATTATAAAGCATGCCTGACATCATAATTGTCGCATCCCCTAATGCCGCTTCATAATTCATATAGTATCCGTCTGTTTTATTTCCACCAACGCCTGTCGCCCTAAAACTAATGCGCTCAGCTACATTTTCCCCGGAATCTATTACATATTCTTCCAGTGTTTCCATATCAAATATTTTATATTGTGTATATCCAAATGAGCCGGAGCCTCCGCTATAGTGATATATAAACTCCTTACGTCCGTCTCCCGTTACATCCGTATATTCTATATACCCTCCATCCGAAGTTCCCGTAAGCATTGTAACAATAGGAAAGCTCACCTGCTTTCCATTATAGATTAAGGTTCCCTCATCCTGCTTTTCATTAACCAAAAAGGCTATATCATCCTTCTCAGAATAAAACCTAATCACCGGCTCTCCATCTATCAGAATCTCCGACACCTTGAAATCATTATAAAAGCCATACTCATTATAATGATAATAATGGTCTCTATCCCACAGCTGCCAGCTTAGATTATCCGGCACCTCTATATCAGTATAATAGCCATTATCCAATGCCATCTTAGTAAATCGTTCAGACTTAATAAAAGCACCATTTTCATACACAAGATAATAACCCGTCATATATCTTTCGTCCTCGGTTATTCTGTATATTGCCAATTTTCCATCGATTACATCACAGCTAAAAATTTTATCATGAACGGTTGGATATCCTAGATGCAATAATACTGCATTCATCCATGAATGCTCCTCCTCAGACAGCTCCGGCCTGTCCTCCGCAGAATAAGATATATAATCTATTTTCTCCAAGCTCTGTGCGTCAAGAATCAGCATTCTTTCCCCTAATTGGACAGTCTGACTTGGAATCCAGTGACATACTATCTCATCAACGCCATCACCGGTTAAATCATAGCCATACACATCAAGAACAGGGTTATTCTTATCAAGATAGTCCACCTTGATGCTTGTTATGATTTCTCCGTTTGTAAACTCAAAGTTATTATTCCGGTTATTGCTTTTTACTGTAATATTGTCTTTTGTATATATTATATATTCAGTTTCATCAATAGTTTCTGTAGTCATAGTATAGTATGCCTTAGACTGTATATATGCATGTGTCTGCGGATAATCATTTACATGAACCTTCATGGAATTCTTATCTAAAATAAAGGTATTATTTTCTTCATCAAATACAATATCAATATATATACAGCCCAGCTTAGTCCCACGGTCACTGACATAAATAGCAGCACTTGCATAATCCTCGTAAAAATAAGCATATGCAGTATTATATACTCCGCAATCCTCCTTCGCCTGATTAAACATATCCATTCGTACAGCATTATCAGTGCCACCAATCCATCTGTAGGTATTATACAACTCACCACTTACATTAAGCTCATATTCTATATAAAAATCTTCCTCTTCGCTACCCACAACAGCCATAGGCTGGATGCTTATACTATCAATAATATCCTGACATTCTAAATCAATCTTATACTCCACCATACTTTCCACATCATATATCACATAGTGTGTTTCTCCGCCGGCGCCTGTTCCGCCATATTCATGATATATAAAATCTTTTCTGCCATCCCCTGTTACATCCATGTATTCAATAGCTCCGCCACTTGAGGTTCCGGTCAGAATCCCCATTATATCAAAGCTAACCTGCTTTCCTGCGTGAATCAGTGTTCCTCTCATCTGATTCTTACTTACCAGAAATGTAATATCCTCTGCTGCATCCCTATGCTCATAACAATACATAGGCGCTCCGTCTATCACTCTTTCATATACATAAAAATCATATTCTTCAAAGGTATTATACCCATAGTACAGATACTTAAAATCCAACTCCCAAGAAAGCCCTTCCGGTACCTTAACATCGGTATATGTATCGTCCTCCAAGCACTTTACAAATTCCTCCCCCTTTATAAAGCTGCCGTTATTATAATCCATATAACAGCCTGCCATATATTTATCATCATCTGTTACCCTGTATACGGCAAGCCTGCCATCCATTATATCGCAGTTAAAGCTACGTCTGTCCACAGCTTCATATCTTAGATACACATACACTCCGTTAAACCAGTTATGTACTTCCTCCGAAAGAGACGGTGCTCCTGATGAAGAACGCTCGATATAAGAAATCTCCTCCATAGTATCAGGATTAATTACTAATAAACGCTCACCTCCAAGATAGCTTCCTTTTGCCTCCCAGTGGCAGATAATCTCTTCCACGCCATCTCCCGTAAGGTCAAAACCGTATACCTCCAGATATGGCATTTCCTCATTAATGTAGTCAATCTTAATGGTATTAACCGCTATTCCATCCTTTGAAAATGTAATTTCCTTCTCCGTGCTATTTCTAACCTCAATTACACCATTTGAATATACTGTATATTCAACATCATCAATTTTTTCTGTGGCTGGTGTGAAATAATTCCGTTCAGGATGTATACTTCTATATTCCGCATATAAGGAAAGTACATCCGGATTGGCGTACTGTGCATCTGAAACTGTTTCTGTCTGCTCTGTATTTACTTCCGTCTTCCTTGCTGGCTCTGTTTCTGTAGATTCTGTAGTCTCTGTTTCTTCACCTGTGTTTGAAGTCCAAAAGCCTGAATTAAATAATAATATCGCTCCCAGAATTACAACAAATAATACAACTATATATAACCTGTACTTAACAAGTCTTTCAACTGTCTGCCTTATTTTCATATTATATTTCCCTTTCCTCTTACTGTATCTTTTATCCGCTTAAAACAATTCCCCACTCAGCTCCACAAGAAATTCTATACTATCTGCATTTAATTCCATTTCCTCCATACCCTCTACATCATAGACCTTATATATCAGTTCCTCACCAGCTCCGGCTTCATATCTGAACAAATATATAAACTCTCTTTTCCCGTCACCTGTAATATCCTCATAGACAATGGTTCCTTTAGCTTCTGTATTACTAAGCATTCCTTCTATTGAAAAGGTTATCTGATCATCGCCATGAATAAGCATTCCTTCGTTCTGATTTTTATTCACAAGAAATACAATATCCTCTGACTTATCCTTATATTCATAACAATACATTGTATCTTTTCCTGCTATATAACGCTCAGAAATACTAAAACCGTTAAAAACATCATCCAGATTATATTTATAATAATTTTCTTTAAAGCCCAGATTCCATCTTAAATTATCAGGGATTGTAACATCCACATATTCTCCGTTTTCCAAACGCTTAGCAAAGTGTTCTGTCATAGAAAAGCGACTTCCCATATACTCCATATAATATCCTGCAACGCACTCATTATTTGCAGAAGCTCTGTATATTACAAGCCGTCCGTCCACAACCTCACAATTAAAGCATCTGGTATCAGCTGTTGGTGCTCCTAAATATAAAAGTGCAGCATTCATCCATTCATGCTCCTCTGCCAAAAGCTCCGGTACATGCTTGTCATATGCAGAATTATAAGAAAAACTTTCATCAGAATATCCAATATATCTGATTTCCTCTAATGTATCTGCATCCACTATAAGCAGTCTTTCTCCACCATATTCACTTTCTTTCGCGTCCCACCAGCATACAAGCTCATCAATACCATCCCCTGTAAAATCATAACCATATACAGCAAGAACAGTATCCTCTTCATTAATATAATCAATCTCAAAGCACTTCTCTGTTACTCCATTTGAAAAACTAATCAACTTGTCCTTGCTGTTCCTAATAGTAATATTTCCATTTGAATATACATTATATGTAACGCCGTCAAAAACCTCTGTTGATACGGAATAATAATTACGCTCATATGCAGGCTCACACATATCATACATTTCCTGAAGCCGTCCCCAAAAGGATTCCTCATCAACAATAAATGCTGCCCTATCAGCATCAAAACTCAAATCCACGCTAATTCCCCACAGACTTCTATATGTCAAATCACAATACACATTAACTAGCACATATAATTTCTGTTCCCACCTGTCAAATGCTAATCGATATTCTTTTATTTTCAATGTATCCTGTGCCTGCTTTAAAATATCCTCCTTAGAACCATCCAATGTCATTCCATAATACATGGAGTATTCTTCTGATTTACCATATAGACTTACATCATATATAACATAATATCCCTCCATATCATTTCCGGTTATGTCCTTAAAATCAGCCTCCACTGCTACCTTAATCTCAGATAAATCAATATCAAAGCTGCATATTTCCATTGTTTCCATATCAACTACCGTAATCTGACTGTTTTCATAATAATAGTAGTAATATACAAAATCCTCCTTCCCGTCTCCGGTTACGTCCATATAATATATGGAGCCACGGTCAGAGGTTGCACTTAGCATATTTTCAATAGTAAATTCCACCTTTTTACCATTATGAATCAAAGCAGCGTTTTCCTGTTTCTCATCAACAATAAAGGTAATATCCGCTTCTCTATGTACATAGTAATACATCATGTTTCCATCAATTATCCGCTCTGAGATATCAAACCCATTAAATGAATCAATCTTATTCCACCACCAATAGCTTTCACAATATTCTGATTGCCATGAAATATTCTCAGGCACATTTTCCAATACATACTTCCCATCAATTAATCGTCCGGCAAATTTCTCAGTCTGTACAAATGAGTTTCCCTCATATTCCATAAAAAAGCCTGCCACATATTCCTTATCCTCCGAGGTCCTGTATATAGCCAGCCTTCCATCAACCACATCACAGCAAAAGCTTCTTGCCATCCAGTGTTCAGTTCCAATATATACCAAAGCAGCATTAAGCCAGTTATGTATCTCCTCGGAAAGTGCAGGTACTCTTGACTGTGAGTAGTCGGTATATGTAATTTCCTGCAAGCTCTTAGTATCAAGTATTATCATACGCTCGCCTGATGCATTACTTTCCCCAGCATCCCACCAGCATACAAGCTCATCAATACCATCCCCTGTAAAATCAAAGCCATATACCTGCAAATACGGCATTTCCTTATCAATATAGTCAATTTTGATTGTATTCTCCACATTACCATTAGAAAAGCTAATTGCCTTTTCTGTGCTGTTTCTTACCACAAGCTCACCACTCGTATACACCGTATATTCCTTACCATCCACATTCTTAGTAGATGGCATATAATAATTCCTGTCAGGATATTCGTTTCTATAATCCACATATAACTCAAGAACCTTCGGATTGACATTATAGGAAATTTCATCCTTTGATGTCTCCTCAGTCACATCCATTTCTGTTACCTCAACTTCATCTTCAGACCTGGTACAGCCTCCAAGCAATACGCTAAGCCCGATAATTAATACTAATCTATATATACATCTGAACATACTCAGACCTCCTTGTAATCTCCATGAATTCATACTATCACATTTAGCCCGATTAATTGTTACAATTTTTTTAAACTTTGTTACAAATTAATTAAGTTTTGTTACGGAATTATTACAAATATTACAATTTTATTACAAATCAGCCCATTCCTTACTTAATACATTAAAAGAAGTATCACCTTCCTGTAATAGCTATACAGAAAAGTAATACTTCTTTTTTCAGCTTACATTCCGCGTAATATACGCTTAAATACAACCCACTGATTATTATAATAATCAACTCTAAACATCGAAAATCCCTTAGAATCCAATACAGCTATTAACAGACTTCTTACTCCGTCCATATCATAATCAGCATCAATCAGATAAGAGCCCGGTCCATATACTACCTGCGCATCATACTGTAACAAGGTATCATAATTGTCCTCATGCATCTTCTTAAACAACGACATATCCACGTCCTCATTAAACTCTATTGGAAGACCCACTTTTGCATATATAAGCTCACCACCCGGAACCTTTACTATAAACTCCTTTTCCCCCATATGATACAGTGTAAAATTTTCTGTAGCACCAATATACTGCATTCCTTCAACCTTCTCACCATTATCCAATGCCTCCAGCTTGTTAAGCAGTTCATCATCAAACTCATATGCCTTACTTATTATAGGATAGTCATTTTCGAGCTCAGACTTACTATCGTCCGCTATATCTGCCTGTAATTCAGCTTCATTATTTATTACATTCTCCACCTCGCTTTTTTCATCGGCAGTTCCTGCTATTTTCCGTTTTCCTGCCTCGGCAGTGGTTGGACTAATAACTAAAAACACTGCGGCAGCTGCTACAATCATCATGGACATGGCTGATATAAACTTACGACTTCCTTTTAATTTAACCGAATGACGAATCCTTGTTTTTGTGCTGTTGTTTCCGAAAAATATCGCACCTGCCACATTTCTTTCCTGCTTGGCAGAAAGCATAAGCAGTGTCATGGCATACTCCTTTTTACACTCATATCCTATCTGCTTAATCGCCGCCTCATCACATGACACCTCCATGTCCTGTATCATCAAATAATATGCCAGCCATAATACCGGATTAAACCAATGAACAGAAATAAGAAGTATTGCTGCTATTTTTATAATATAATCAAAACGTGCTATATGCACCAGCTCATGGGTGATAACAAACAACTTCTGTTTTTCCTCTATGCATGAAGGAATATATATTGCTGGCTTTAATATTCCGAACGAAAAAGGTACCGTAATCTCCTTAATAGTAAATACCTCTATATTATTTCCAACCGGTTCACTACTATGGCTCCCACTAACCTTTCGCCTTAAATTAGCATAATTAACCACAAGAAACATAACAATAATAATACACCCTGCAATCCAGCAAACAGGCAATATTTTATACCCCGTTACTGTCATGCCTTTACTATCTGTAGTCATAGCTTCATCTGCCACAACAAGCTCCGATGCATTATCCAACAGCTCATATTCACCATTCTCTGATACAACCACTAATATATTCTCTTCCTGAACCGGCGCTTTCACCTCTGTCACCTCAAATATGTTCACATCCGGTATCACACCAAAATCCGCTTCTATAGAAAACGGCATCAAAAGTCTAAGAAGCACTATGCCCCACAGCATATACGAATATTTTCGTGGCGCTTTTTTCAGTAAAAATCTTATTAAAATAACTGCCACAGCTACAAGTGACAAGGTTATACTCTCATTAAGAATTCTGTTAAATACTACCGCTAACATCTCCATATGCAAAACCTCCCTTATACATCACATCACTTATCTTCGTACTCCTCAATAAATCGCTTCATCTCTTCGACCTCCTTCTTAGAAAGTCTTCTCCCATTACTAAACGCTGTTAAAAACTTAGGCAGCGAACCACCAAATACCTCATCCACATATCTTCGACTCTGCCCACCATAGAATTCCTCCTTACTCATAATGGATGTTACAACAGCATTCTCATTTTTAAATAAACCTCTCTCACATAGTTTTTTCAGAACTGTGTAGGTGGTTGATTTCTTCCACTCAAGCTCCTTCTCGCATAACTTAACCAATGCTGATGAATTAATTGGTTCATTCTCCCATATAAGCTCCGCGAATCGTGCCTCAACCTGTGCCAGCTTGTATTCTCCCATAATACCTCCTTCCGACTATTATCATAGTCTGCATAATTGCACGCACCAGTCTATCAATAATAGACCTTTTGTATTTTTAGTCTATCATCAATAGACCATATTGTCAATCTTTTTTTCCAACATAACTAACAATATAAATAAGTGTCTTCGACACTTCAACT
>JAZQLB010000221.1:0-8682 GCA_045542475.1 Lachnospiraceae bacterium
AGACGTTCAGACCTTGTTTTTTACAGCAACCTTTGGTGAAAAGTATCAAAAAAAGCAGGATGAAATAGGAATAGAGATTGTTAATTTATTCACAAATAAATTGGTATCAACACCTGAAAGTATTAAACATTATTATGTAATAAGTGAGTTTCGTGATAAAAATGAAACTGTTCGTAAGGTTATTAAGGCTTCAAATGCCAAAAGAGCCATTATATTTGCAAATAAGCGTTATGATATTGATGAAATAACTCAAAAGCTTAAATATCATAATTATAATTGTGATGCATTACATGCTGAGGGAAATAAATTCCGTAATAAGAATATTGTTAATGATTTTATGACCGGTAAGCTGCAATATATTGTTGCATCGGATTATGCTGCACGAGGAATGCATTTTGATGATGTGGATGTTATCATTAATATTAGTTTGCCGGAGGAAACAACTGAATACGTTCATCGTGCTGGCCGCTGTGGTCGTAACGGCAAACCAGGAATGTGTATATCAATTATTACAGATAACGAATTAAATAAAGTGAAAAAGCTTCAGAAAGATTTGTCAATTAATATGGTTGCAAGAAGATTGTATCAAGGTAAACTTGTAGCCAAATAAAGGATTATTAGCAAAAAAGTCTGGGTGTTAGCTACTTTTAATAGGAAACATTTCGTTAAACCTGGGTTTAGCGAATAGTTAACTCCTGCTCCACATACACATAAATATCTTTTTCGGAGGTCTGTTTTGTGACACTACAACAACTATTAAGTTATACAAGAAAAGCAATTGATGAATATGGATTGATTGATGATGGCGATAAAATTGCCGTTGGAATATCTGGCGGAAAAGACAGCACAACGCTTATGTATGCTCTAAGTGAATTAAGAAGATTCTATCCAAAGAAATTCGATATTGAAGCTATAACGGTTCATTTAGGAATTGCTGAAATGGATTTCACTCCAATTAAAGAATTATGTGAAAAGCTTAATGTCAATTATCATATAGTTCAGACTGAAATTAATGATGTTGTATTCAATATTAGAAAAGAAAGTAATCCTTGTTCGTTATGTGCAAAAATGCGTAAGGGTGCATTTAATGAAAAGGCTGTAGAATTAGGCTGTAATAAAATAGCTTATGCTCATCATCGGGATGATATAATAGAAACCTTACTTATGTCATTAATGTACGAGGGACGTATACACACCTTCTCTCCTATGACCTATCTGGATAAAATGCAGCTTACATTAATAAGACCGCTTATGTTCGTTCCTGAGGCTGATATTGTAGGCTTCAAAAACAAATACAATATACCTGTTATAAAGAACTTATGTCCGGCGGATGGAATAACAAAGAGAGAAACCACAAAGGAGCTTATAAAATCCCTTAATACAGAAGCACCGGGGCTTCGTGAGCGTATGTTCTCTGCTATTCTTAATGGTGATATCAAGGGCTGGCCACAACGTCAGATAAAAACTAAAGGAAAACCAAAAAATCAATAACTCCCGCAGTAATCGCCTGCTATATATACCGGAATTATAAGTAATGAGCCTGAATGGATTGTATCAGATGTAAGTCCGTTCAGGTCTTTTACTTCCTGAATATACTCATATACTGATTCATAATGTTCATCCATATTAGCCTCTGCAATACTCCATAATGTATCAGCTGATGATATCTTAATACTTGTATAACCCTTAACCATATTATCTTCTACATGCTCTTCCTGAGCCTTAACAATCACGTTACCAAATAATATTACAGAAAATGCAATTACAAGCAGGCCGATAAGTGTGATTAATCCTATTCTCTTCTTAATCAAACGTCTTCTGGCAGCTGCCTGTCTGCTTCTTCTCATTATATCACTTACTGTTAAGTTAGCTGCGGCTGTTCTCATATGTATACCTCCCGAAATAAAAAGCTCAATGTATTAAATATCAAAAAAATCGAACAAATATTCGTCGCACCTATAATATACAATACGAACATCTGTTTTGTCAATAACTTTTTCGAACAAATTTTCGGAACAAATTTTTTGAACATTTGTTTGCATTTTATTTTTATGTGTGGTATTATATTTACAGATAAGTATTTTACAGGCTTTGTAATATTAATGGAGGTTAATTATATGGGTAATGGAAGAATTACACCTAAACAGCAAGAGATTCTTGATTTCCTTAAGAAGGAGATTCTCACTAAGGGATACCCTCCTGCTGTTAGAGAGATTTGTGAAGCAGTTAGTCTTAAGTCTACGTCCAGTGTACACTCTCACTTAGAGACCTTGGAGAAGAATGGATACATACGAAGGGATCCTACTAAGCCACGTGCTATTGAGATTATTGATGAGTCCTTTAATTATTTAAGGACAGAGACCGAGATTACTAACATTCCTGTTATGGGTACTGTTGCTGCAGGCGAGCCTTTACTTGCTGTTGAAGAGGTATCAGAGTATTTTCCTTTTTCAGTAGATTTTCTGCCTAATGCTGAGACCTTTATGCTTAAAGTTAAGGGTGACAGTATGGTTAATATGGGAATTTACGAAGGTGATTATCTGGTAGTTGAGAAGAAGAATACTGCTAAGAACGGCGAGGTTATCGTTGCTTTAGTCGAGGATTCTGCTACTGTTAAGCGTTTTTATAAGGAGAATGGTCATTACAGATTGCAGCCTGAGAATGATTATATGGATCCAATTATTGTTGATGAGGTTGAGATTCTTGGGAAGGTTATTAGTCTTGTGAGACCTAATATTATTTAATTTTAAGGCATAATTAAACAGGTGTTATTAGTGCTCTTCAGACCTTTTAACACCTGTTTTTAACACTCCTGCTAAACTCTTACAAACACCTTTAGATAAGTTCCAAAATAAGTTTTATATATAACAGCCAACTGCTCTGCCTCACTATATCCACGTACCGTATACAAGGTTCCTTCACCATGAACCTCCAATAAATCATCCTTATTCATGGACCAATATGTCTGATTATTCCGGTATACCGTTCCCAGAGGCTCGGATATAATATTTTCCTCATATATTTCATAGATATCGCTAAGATTATAAGAGCTGTATAATCCTCCATTATAGTATAAATACGAATATCCGCCACAAGCGCCATTATCCTTCATTCCTATTGTCATTAATGCCTTCTGTGGTGGTGTTACATCCTTTGGTATTAACTCCTCTTTAGTAAGTGTTCCACCCGATTCTACATATAAAAGCAAAGGTCTGATAGTATCCGCTGCATCAAAATACAAATATTCATCCGTGGTATAATATGCGGCATATCCGCTGTCATATATGTAGAGCACATCCTTAATTCCGTATTCATTTGTAAAATATAATACATTTAAAATATCATCACCTGTAGCAGCATTAATGGCATCTGTTTTACTTAATACAGGTGCTTCATACAATTCATTAAGAAAATCTGTAAGAAATTCATTATCCATCGTAAGCTTATAATTTTCATTAAAGCTGCACTCAGAATAAGTATCTAGCTTCATTCTTTCCCTAAAAATATCTCCACCTGTGTTTAATTGTACACCATTAAGACATTCAAAAATAATAATCCCATTATATACAGTCTTTTCTTCTGCTGAATTATCTGTTGTACTACTCGTCAAGCTTTTTTCATCAGACGGTACGGAATAGGCCAAAGCAATCCGATACTCCGGGTTATAATTCTCCAGTTTGTATATGGTTCCGCCGCCTGTAGCTTTACTTAAAAATAAATCCTTTTCATTAGTTGACCAATACCGATTACCACGTGTATATACATCTGCCAGTTTATTGGAAACTGCTAAAATATTGTTAGAGGCATCGTTTTCTAAAACCTTATTTTCTATGGAGGTATATACTCTTCCATCATAATACAGTGCCATATAGTTATGCTGTATAAGACCTGATGGATAATTTGCCACAATAGTTTTATCAAGCTTTTCAATTGGAATGTTTTTATTTTTAGTATTTTTTGGAAGGCATACTGATAGAATGAGGGCTATTATCAATACAATATTTAACAGGAGGGAACAAAAAAATATCATTGTTCCTTTTCTATTCAGTCTGATATAATTTCTCACAAGTATGCCTCCTCTCATTTATCTATAGTACATTTATAGTTTTTTAGAAAAATTACTTGCTTTTTAAGTCTGCAAGCAGCTGTGCCACAGTTTTTCTGACAACAGGATTATACGCATATGGCGCAATATCATTAAGCGGCTCCAATACAAAAGCACGGTTATGCATATCCACATGTGGAATACAAAGCTTTTCTGTATGCATTATCAAATCATCATATAAAATAATATCCATATCAAGTGTTCTTGGTCCCCAATGGATTAGTCGTTCACGATTATTATCCGCTTCTATCTTATTAATGAAGCGTAAAAGCTCCAATGGCTCCATAATAGTATCTATTTCAAGGCATGCATTCAGGAAATTCTGCTGTTCTACGCCTCCATAAGGAGCAGTTTCGTAGATAGGTGATATCTTATTAAGCTTAACCTTATTAGAGCCTTTTAGGGCATTCATAGCGTTTCCTAAGTACATATTTCTATCGCCCATATTAGAGCCAACTGACAAATACGCCTTATGCCATTGTCTGTGCACGAAGGTTGAGACTGTTTCAAGGGAATATTTAAGAGGAGCCCAAGGCTTCTTAACCTCTATGTCAATACCAAGAAGATTAGGCGTGTTAATTAACATATGCTCTGCAAGCTTAACTGCAGCAGTCTCAATCAAATCAAAAGTGTTCTCCTGCATAAATACAGTCATTGCCTTAGAGGCTTCACCATAATGAATTGATTTGGTTAAATCTTCATCATCTACCACCTGTGAAAAATCGGTATATAAGGTGGATGACACAATGAATTTCTGACCAAGCTGCTTTTCCGCCTTGTATACGCCATGATTAGCAAATATTTCAAGATTTTTTATATATATTTTATCCATGATAGCTCCTTTTATTACTTATCAAATTCCGTTCCCATAATGGCGGCACTCATTTTAAGGGCACGATAATTTTCCTTAACATCATGTACCCTAAAAATCGAAGCTCCTTTCATAAGTCCAATAACATTAGCGGCTATAGTTCCTTCAAGACGTTCATCTTTAGGCAAATCAAGAGTTAAGCCTATAACCGACTTTCTTGAAACACCAAGAAGCACAGGAAAGCCCAGCTTCTTAAGCTCATCTATACGATTAATTACCAGCAGATTCTGATTATAATCCTTAGCAAAGCCCACCCCAGGGTCAAGAATTATATTTTCAGTTTTAATTCCGTTAGAGATTGCTAATTTCATAATTGAATTTATATCTGAAAGATAATCCGTCATAAAATGATTATATACATTGAATTTTCTGTTGTGCATAAGACAACATGGTATTCCGGTATTTGCAAGCAGCTTTACCATTTTACCATCATCGGCATAATTGCCGCCCCAGATATCGTTAATCATATCCGCACCTGACTCTATGCCTGTCTTGGCAACTCTCCATTTATAGGTATCAAGCGATATTGGAATATCAAAACGCTTCTTAATAGCCTCGATTACAGGGCATACACGCTCTATCTCCTCTTCTTCACTAATCTGAGTGTAGCCGGGACGTGTGGATTCGCCACCAATATCAATAATTGCAGCACCATCACGAAGCATTTCTTCCGTATGAAAAAGTGCTGCATCAACATTATTATAGCTGCCCCCGTCCGAAAAGGAATCCGGTGTTACATTAAGAATTCCACAGACATATGCGCTGCCTGATAAATCAAATTCTCTGTTTCCAATTTTCATATATTTTTCCTTACATCTTAATCATATTAAGAACATGAGTCATAAGCTCATTATTTCCCTCAAAATCGCCCTTTGTAACAATGGTCATAGTCTTGCTGCCCGGCTTTTTAATTCCGCGCATGGTCATACACATATGCTCTGCCTCGATTACAACCATAGCTCCCTTTGCATCAAGATTCTCCATAATCGCCTGAGCAATCTGGTCTGTAAGACGCTCCTGAAGCTGTGGGCGCTTGGCAAATACATCTACTGTTCTTGCTAATTTGCTAAGACCAGCCACCTTGCCATTAGGAATATATGCCACATGAGCCTTGCCGTAAAATGGCAGCAAATGATGCTCACAGGTTGAATAAAAGGTAATATCCTTCTCTAAAATAACCTCATTATTCACCGCAGTAAAGGTCTTATTAAGCACGTCCTTTGCATCCATTGTAAGACCGCCAAATATCTCTTCATACATTCTTGCTATTCTGTCAGGAGTCTCTAAAAGCCCCTCTCTGGTTATGTCCTCGCCTACTCCTTCAAGAATAAGCTTAACACCTTCTATAATCTTATTTTTATCCATTGTTATATGCCTCTCGTATTTTATTTAAATGTGATAATGAGCCAAATGCAAGCACGACTACATTACCGTTGTTATATTTAACTGCCTTTTCAACTGCTTCTTCTATGCTCGTACAGCTCTCTGCCGGCTTTATTGGAAAAATCCGTCCTGCCAGCTCTTCACTGTCCATAGCTCTTGGATTATCAGGAGTCTTAATTGTATAAACATAATCCGCATAAGGAACAGTCTGATTAATAATAGCCTCAGAATCCTTATCAGCAAATATGCCTATTATATATACCAGCTTACGATCTGCCAGTACATCCTTATTAAGATAATTCTTAACTGTTTCACCAAGCACCTTTGCTGCCGGCTTATTATGAGCTCCGTCAAGAATGAATAAAGGCTTCTGTCCTATTACACAGAATCTGCCAAACCACTTAGTCTCAGCCAGTCCAGACTTAATATGTTCATCAGATATATTATAGCCCAAATCCCTCAAAACATCTATAGCTGCTAAAACCAGACAGGAATTCGTAATCTGATAGGTGCCGGGTAATGAAATCTCAATATCGCCATATTTTTTATGCTTATAGCTGGTTCGTTCTAAGGAATAGCTGACTAGAGCTGCCTCATTTTGTGGCTCAGAAATGGTAAGCCTTGCATTTTTCTCATTACACTTTGCTTTAAGAACCTGCATAACAGCTTCATCCTGCTTGGTAGTAATAACCTTGGAACCGTTCTTAATAATCCCTGCTTTTATATCTGCAATATCCTCCAATGTATTACCTAAAATCCCCATATGGTCAAGACCTATTGAGGTAAATACGCAGCACATGGTACTATCACATACATTTGTGGCATCATACATACCTCCAAGTCCCGTTTCCAGCACTACAAGGTCACATTCCTGCTCCTTAAAATACATAAATGCAGCTACTGTCTCAACCTCGAATGCAGTAGGCTTAAGCTTATTTTCATCCGCTACCGTCTTAATCTTATATATTATATCAGCAAAGGCTTCTTCGCTAATATATTCTTCATTAATCTGAATTCTCTCAAGATAATCAACTAAAGTTGGCGAAACATATCGTCCCACCTTATAGCCTGCTTTTTTTAAAATAGTAGAAAGCATGGCAAGCGTAGAGCCCTTACCGTTAGTTCCGGCTATGTGAATTACCTTGCAGTCATTCTGAGGGTTATCAAGCTTATTAAGAAGTGCTTTTATGGTATCAATTCCCATAACACTTCCCAGCTTCATGGTCTCTTCTATATATTCCATTGCGTTATTAAAATTAAATACGCTCATTAGTATACTTCCTTATTTTGATTTTCAAAATATGTTTAGATTTTCACAACATTTATATTATCCCAGAATGCTAAAAAAGTCCAGTTAATTAAGAGTTTATCTATAATTATACGGCAAATTTAATTGCTGAAATATAATATTTCTGCCATTCATTATAGCCGCACTTATGACAAAGATTTTAAATGTACATATTAACTAAAATATTGTCCCAAAACAGAAATAAGCACCCGAAGCTCGGATGCTTATTTCTATACTGCTGTCTCGCAAGTGATCAGTTTGCGAATTTTTATATGCAAAATATTTACTATTTAAATATAAGATAACATAAACACTTAAAAAAATCAACAAAAAAATTATATTGATTCAATTACACTTCCGCACCTGTGTATAAGACATTAATAATTCGGAGAAAGTGATCAGTTTTCTGTGCTTGAATTCTTATCCTCAATATAATTTTATGTATATTATTTATTCTTTTGTTTTCTTATATCAGTAATAATGTCATAGCCTAATCTAAGCATAGAAACAACCATCATTACAAAATAGTATACACTTTGCATATAAATGTCCTTTCCTCTTATACCGCCGAAAGTTTCATATATATGCGTGCCTACATATGCAAAACCAATTATATCATTGTTTACATATTCTGCCAAACATAACATTGCAACATAAAGCACCATAAAAATACCGCAAAGCCCATCCACTAAGCCATGCGGTATCAAACATTCTATAAAAGCTCTTACAAGCTGCTAACCTCCACACTCTTCCCATCAGACCATATCCTATCCAAATCATAGAACATTCTGTCATCCTTAGAAAAAATGTGAACTACAATTCCATTATAATCAAGCAGAATCCATGAACCGCTGTTATAACCCTCTACATTCCTTGGTTCAAGACCATGCTTAAAAAGCTCATCCTTAACATTGTCAGCCAACGCCTGAACCTGATTAATATTATTACCGCTTGCGATAATGAAATAATCAGAGATAACCGATATCTTACTGATGTCAATTATATTAATGTTCTCACCCTTTTTATCATCAAGGG
>JAZQLB010000222.1:0-4573 GCA_045542475.1 Lachnospiraceae bacterium
TTATCTTATTCAGAATGGACTTATTAACAGGACACCAAAGGGGAGAGTTGCTACGGAGAATTGTTATAGGCATTTTGGGTTGGAGATAAAGGAATAGATTAATGATATATATCATTTATAAGAGTATGGAATAAGCATAACAAAGCACCCGTTTTTGTGGAATTGCCAGGCTGAATATGGGCAGGCAGAATACAAGTAGCAAAAGCAAGGTGCTTTTTTATGCAATTTATACAATATCAAAAATGTATTTGGTAACTAAATATCAAAAAAGTTTCCTGTAAGTTGATTTAATATCACAAAGTATCGAGCCATTCCATTGATTGCGGCATAATAATAGTGTAATCTATATATATCAAAGGAAGACGGGGGATTATATGAATACAATTAATATTGCCGATAATATATCACGTTTAAGGCGTAAGAAAAATATAACACAGGAAGAGCTTGCAGAGTTTATAGGTGTTACTAAGGCATCTGTTTCAAAATGGGAAAACGGCCAGAGTATGCCGGATATTATGCTGCTGCCAATGCTTGCTTCATTTTTTGATATAACGGTAGATGAGCTGATAGGCTATGAGCCACAATTGAGTAAGGCGCAGATACAGAAGCTGTATATTCAGTTTGCGGCTGAGTTTGCCGAGCAGCCATTTGAAGAGGTGAGGGAGAAGCTTAAGAGTTACATTAAGAGATATTATTCCTGCTATCAGTTTCTGCAACAGATGTGTGTTCTGCTTATTAATCATTATCCTAAGGCGGTTAATCCACAGGAGGCTTTGGCAGAAGGGATTGAACTTTGTAACCATATTTTGGACAATTGTACCGATACGAAAATAATTAATAACACAATTATTATTAAGGCAGTATATGAGCTACAAACAGGCAATGCAGATGCGGTTATAGATACTTTGGAAAATATATGTGACCCTGTAGGTCTTAACTATCAGGGGGATGGGATATTGGTTCAGGCATATGTTTTAAAAGGGGATATTGATAAGGCAGAAAGCTGTAATCAGCTTAATATGTATCTTCATATACTTTCCTTGGTTGCGTCATCAATACAGTATCTTACCTATAATATGGCGAATGTGGAAGGCTGCAGGGAAACCATGCGGCGTACGGAAGGACTGATAAAGCTGTATAAGCTTGATAATCTGCATCCAAATAGTACAGCACAGTATTATTATCAGGCTGCGGTGATTCATACCATGTATGGAGAGCTTGAAGAGGCAGTTGAGATGTTGGGCAGATATGTGGATTGTGCCTGTGCAATGCTAAAGGATACTTTTTATTATCTGCATGGTGATGAATATTTTAGCCGGTTGGATGAATGGATAGAAAATTTAGAATTAGGAGGGAGTCCGGTACGTGACAGAAATAGTGTCGTTCCAGAGGTGATGGCATCATTGGAGCTTGAGGTGTTTGCACCGATTAAAAACAATCCGGAATACAAATTATTACAGATAAAGCTTAAGGAGGAGTTACAATAACATGGATAATATTAACGAAATTTTACCATTTTTAATACCGCTTATAATAGTGCAGTTGGGCTTGCTGGCATATACCATATATCATATTTTAACCCATAGCAGCTATAAGAGAGGTACTCGTAGAATGTGGCTTATTATTGCCATTCTGGGTATGGAATTTATTGGACCGATTGTATATTTTTTACTTGGAAAAGAGGAAGAATAAGAGATGCTTACTTTAGAAAATGTTGAAAAATCCTTTGGCGATAAAAAGGTATTACAGGGCGTAAGCTTTAATGTGCCAAGGAATACAATATTTGGCTTTGTAGGACAAAATGGAGCCGGTAAAACCACTACAATGAAGATTATTCTTGGACTGCTGGGTGCTGATAAGGGGACGATTAAGGTATGTGGTGAAACAATTAAATACGGAGATACAAAAACTAACCGTCTTATAGGCTATCTGCCTGATGTACCGGAATACTATTCATATATGAATGCAAGGGAATATCTTGAATTCTGTGGAGGTATTACCGGTATGGATGCTAAAGAGACCAAAGAGCGTGCGACAGAGCTGTTAGCATTGGTGGGACTGGCTAATGAAAAGCATAGAATTAAGGGCTTTTCAAGAGGAATGAAGCAGAGGCTGGGTATAGCACAGGCGTTGTTTAACCGACCACAGCTTTTAATCTGTGATGAGCCGACTTCGGCACTTGACCCGGTGGGACGAAAGGAAATTCTTGATATTTTAGTGGCTGCGAAGGAGCAGACAACTGTTATTTTCTCTACACATATTTTATCGGATGTGGAAAGAATATGCGATGAGATAGCATTTCTGCATAATGGAAAGATTGTTCTTAAGGGGAGCATGGAGGAGATTAAGAATATCCGTCAAAGTGATGGCTATACAATTGAACTTGCCACAAAGGCTGATACGGAGAAGCTTTTGGGACAGATAAAGAATGCTTTGCGCATTAATGATACACAGCTTATGCTGGAGCATGTGGAGCAGTCAGAGCTGGATTATTTGTATATGTTATTAGCGAAGGAGCATATATCTGTTGTTAAGCTTGAAAGGCAGGAGCCATCCTTGGAAGCCTTATTTATGGAGGTGGTTGGTAAATGAGAACATTTTTTGCTTTTTTTAGAAAAGAGTGGTTGGAGCAGGTTAGAAGCGGAAGGCTGGTATTGTTGATAATTATCTTTGTGATGTTTGGTATTATGAATCCTGCCATAGCCAAGCTTACCCCATGGTTGATGGAGACTATGGCGGAGGGGCTTGAAGAAGCGGGACTTACAGTTATGGCGGTTACAGTAGATGCACTGACCTCGTGGACACAGTTTTATAAAAATATACCAATGGCGTTAATTGTGTTTGTGCTTTTATATAGCGGCAGTCTTAGTCAGGAGCTGCAGAAAGGAACATTAATTCCGGTTCTGACTAAGGGTTTTCAAAGATGGAAAGCAATTATTGCAAAATACGGCATGCAGCTGATAATGTGGACGATATGCTATTGGCTGTGTTTTTTAATAACCTATGGCTATAATGCGTATTTCTGGGATAATTCAATTGTGGCGGATATTGGAGTTGCTGCAGTATTATATTGGCTATTCGGAATATTAATCATAAGTGTTATGCTGTTATTTTCTGTTACGGCAGCAAGTGCAGGCTCAGTAATGCTTGGATGCGGAGCAACAGCACTTGTATTATATTTCGCAGGCTTATTTCCAGAGGTAAAGAAATATACACCATATAAGCTTACGGAGGGAATGGCAATTTTGACAGCCCAGACCCAGATAAAGGAATATGCGATACCTGTAGCTATAGCAATACTTATTATTGTTGTCAGCATAGGAGCGGCTATTGGAGTATTTAATCGCAAAAAAATATAATTTTGGTGCAGGCGGGGGAGGCCTGCACTTTTAATTAATTTCTATTTTCTCCCAATTAACCACATTGAACCAATTATCAATATAGCTTGCACGCATATTATAATTTTTTAGGTAATAAGCATGCTCCCAGACATCAATGGTCAGAATGGGTTTCATTCCCAGCTCCAAGGGTGTGTTTTGATTGGCTGTTGTTATAATGCATAAGCGGTTATTATTGATTACAAGCCATGCATAGCCGGAACCAAATACAGATAGTGCAGCCTCCTTAAAAAGTCTTTTAAAGTTCTCAAAGCTGTTAAAATATTTGTTGATGGCAAGAGAGACTATTCCTTCCGGCTTAAGTGTTGAAGACTTGGTAAGCCGGTCAAAATAGAAACGGTGATTATACACACCTCCTGCGTTGTTTCTAATTGCCTTTTCATGCTCGGACGGCAGGGAGGACAGATTTTGGAGCAGGTCGGTGAGGGACATTTTTTGTAAAGTTGGGCACATTTTAAGTGCTGCATTAAGATTGTCTATATAAGTCTGCAGATGCCTGTTATGATGAAGGTACATGGTTTTTTCATCAATAAATGGTTCTAAGTCATTGTAATCGTAAGGAAGAGGTAAATTAACAAATGGATAATATTCGTTTTGCATACTATAGCTCTTTGTTTTTTCTTATTCTATGCAGTATAATAAAAACTGCTCCTAAAAAACAAAAAAATGTGTTATTATACTGTTCATTTTCAAAAAAATATGATAGAATAGTTAAGATAGCATTGTTTTTGTGAGAAAAAGGAGAGTGTTAAGATGTCATCAAAGAATGAAGCAGAGGTTTTAATAGGAGGCAAGGTATTTACTTTAAGTGGCTATGAGAGCCCTGATTATCTTCAGAAGGTTGCTTCTTACATTAACAATAAGCTTACAGAGTTTAAGAAGTCGGATTCATTCAGACGACAGGCATTAGATGTGCAGAACACCATGATTCAACTTAATATTGCTGACGATTATTTTAAGGCGAAGAAGATTGCTGATACTTTGGAAGGCGACCTTGAAAGTAAGGATAAGGAAATCTATGACCTTAAGCATGAGCTTATAGCAGCTCAGATTAAGCTTGATACCCAGGCTAATGAGATTAAGGATTTAAAGAAAGAGATTCAGGAATATCAGAAGACTATTATTAAGCTGGAGACAGAGGCTGAATTGAAGTAATTACATATTGATGTTTACAA
>JAZQLB010000223.1:0-3659 GCA_045542475.1 Lachnospiraceae bacterium
TTGGTTATTAATTGGTACAGTTCTTAATGCAGTAGTGATGTATTTTATGTTTGCGGCACCACCAAGTCTTGATGGTCAGGGAATGGTGGCTTATGCAGCCATAACCTATATTTTATGGGGGGTAACCTATACCATGATGGATATTCCGTATTGGTCAATGATTCCGGCATTTACTGAAGGCGGTAAGGAAAGAGAGGGCTTATCAACTCTTGCCCGTTCCTGTGCAGGTGTGGGCTCTGCCATTATTACAATAATTACTGTTACCTGTGTTGATATGCTTGGCAGGGGCAATGAGCGAGAGGGCTTTAAGCTTTTTGCACTGGTAATTGCAGTATTGTTTGTGGTATTTATTGTGATTACCTGCTTAAGCATTAAGGAAAAGTCAACGGTTGATGTGGATTCTCCATCCGTAGGACAGATGTTTAAGGCTCTTATTCAGAATGACCAGGCAATGGCGATTGTTATTACAATAGTGCTTATTAACTGCTCGATATATATTACCTCCAACCTTGTAATTTATTTCTTTAAATACGATTTTGGCGGTGAGAACTGGAAGGCTTCATTCACCTTATTTAATACCTTTGGCGGAGCGATGCAGATTCTCTCCATGATGCTTTTATTCCCGCTTATGAGAAAGGTGCTTAGTGCCATTAAGTGCTTCTACGCAGGACTTTTTATGGCGATTGCAGGCTATGTGGTATTGCTTTTACTGGCCTTTGTGAATATGTCAAATGTATATCTTTTGTTTATTCCGGGCTTCCTTATTTTTGCAGCAAACGGAGTGCTTACGGTGCTGCTTACCGTATTTCTTGCCAATACTGTTGACTATGGCGAGCTGAAAAATAACAGAAGGGACGAGAGTGTTATATTCTCAATGCAGACCTTTGTTGTAAAGTTTGCCTCAGGCATTGCGGCAATGGTTGCCTCTGTATGCCTTGCACTGTGTAATCTGAGTGATGATACCACGTCGGATGTGGTGGTAGAGGCTGCTACATCCTCGGTAATCGGTCTTAGAATGACCATGACAGTAATTCCGATAATCGGTCTTGTAATTGCCCTTATTGTTTTCAGTAAGAAATATATACTTACAGAAGCAAAGGTTTTGGAGATTTCAGAGCAGGTTAAGGCATTGCACAAATAAGATTGGAGGCATATATGATACGCTGCGAGAACAAATATTTTCTGATAAGCACTAATAATACCTCTTATTGCTTCAGAGTAATGGAGACAGGTCAGCTTGAACATCTGTACTATGGTAAAAGGATTAATGTTCCTGAGACTGAGCCTCTTGATGAGGCACTTATGCCGCTTGTGGAGAAGCATGCCTTTGCACCGGGAAATACAAGTGTGTATGACGAAGCACATCCGCAGTATTCACTGGATGATGTATGTCTTGAGATGTCCTCTTATGGAAAAGGAGATACAAGGGAGCCGTTTGTAGAAGTGATTAATAAGGATGGAAGCAGGACCTTGGATTTTCTGTATGATGGGGAGCTTATAAGTGATGAAAAGCTGGAGTATGATTTTCTTCCGGGTTCTTATGCTGAAAGCGGCAAGGTGGAGCATTTATGTGTGGACCTTAGGGATAAGCATAATGGACTAAGAATTAAGCTGCACTATTATGTGTATGAGGAGTGTGATGTAATAACCAGAAGCACAAGTCTTATTAATGAGAGAGAGGCTTCAGTACAGCTTGTAAGACTATGCAGTACGCAGGTGGATTTTGACGGAACGGATTATATGCTTACTACCTTTAATGGTGCATGGGGCAGGGAAATGAAGCGCACGGATATTCCTCTTAGGGCAGGAAAGCATGTGAATGCCTCTTATACAGGAACTTCATCTAATAAGGCAAATCCCTTTGTGATGATGAGCAAAAGAAACACTACTGAGGATTATGGAGACTGTTATGGCTTTAATCTGATATATAGCGGCAACCATTTTGAGGCTGCCGAGGTTAGCTGCTTTGGTAAGGTAAGATTTGTGTCGGGAATTAATCCCCAGTCTTTTAGCTGGCTTATGGAAGCCGGTGAGAGCTTTGAGGCACCGGAGGCAGTAATGACCTATTCGAGTGGGGGCTTTAACGGAATGAGTCAGAATATGCACGCATTTGTAAGGGAGCATATTGTAAGGGGGGCGTGGAAGAAAAAGCCCCGTCCTGTGCTTTTAAACAGCTGGGAGGCAGCATATTTTAATATTAATGAGAGAAAGCTCCTTTCCCTTGCAAAGGAAGGAAAGGAAGCAGGAATAGAGCTTTTTGTAATGGATGACGGTTGGTTTGGAAACAGGGTTGACGATACCCAGTCCCTTGGAGACTGGCAGGAGGATAAGCGCAAGCTGCCTGAGGGTATAGCCGGACTTGCTGGTAAGATAAGAAAGCTGGGTCTTGATTTTGGGATATGGGTTGAACCGGAGATGGTTAATGTAAAAAGTAAGCTTTATGAGGCTCATCCTGACTGGGTGTTACAAATACCTGACAGACCGCATTCAGAGGGGCGTAATCAGAGAATACTGGATTTAAGTAAAACAGAGGTTCAGGATTATATAATTGAGGAGATGAGCCGTATATTTTCATCAGCAGATATTTCCTATGTGAAATGGGATATGAACAGGAATTTTACGGACTGTTTTTCGGAGGGACTTCCGGCTGGCAGACAGGGAGAAGTGGCACATAGATATGTGCTTGGGCTTTACCGTTGTATGAGAACTCTTACAGAGCGTTTTCCAAAGATTCTGTTTGAGGGCTGTGCTTCCGGCGGAAACCGTTTTGACCTTGGTATATTAAGCTATTTTCCGCAGATATGGGCTAGTGATGATACGGATGCGGTATGCCGGGCGGAGATACAGACAGGCTACAGCTATGGCTATCCAATGTCAGTTGTAGGTGCTCATGTATCGGCAGTTCCTAATCATCAGACCTTAAGGGTAACTCCTCTTGAAACCAGATTTAATGTGGCATGCTTTGGCGTGTTTGGTTATGAGTGTAATTTCTGTGACATGAAAAAAGAGGAGCTTGCGGCAATCAAGGCTCAGATTGCTCTTTATAAGGAGTGGCGAGAAGTTCTGCAATTTGGCTTATTTTACAGGGGAAGATGCCTTGATGACAGAAATGCAGACAGCGGCTGCCTAGTAAAAAATGATGGCAATATTACGGAATGGACCTGTGTGTCACAGGATAAGAAAAGGGCGGTTGGCTTTATAATGCAGAAGCTTGTTGTTCCTAATATGAACCATGAAAATTACAGGGCAAAGGGGTTGTTGTCCGATGTAAAATATCATTTTTACAACAGGATTCTAAAATACAATATCAAGGATTTTGGAGATTTGGTTAATACCGTATCGCCGGTGCATATTAAGCAGGATTCATTGCTACATGATATTGTGGCTAAATTTGTAAAAATGGATGGTGAAACAGAGGATTATTATGCTTATGGCGATATGCTTATGAATGGCGGAGTTAAGCTTAGGCAAGGCTTTGGCGGAACGGGCTATAATAGTGAGGTAAGATATTTTCAGGACTTTGGTTCACGGATATATTTTATGGAGGCGGAATAGCTTATCGGGTGCAGCATGAAAAAATGTTTAAAAAAAAATTGTTACAGAATGCAGGCTCCTGAATAAAATATTACAACCGACCTTTTTAGCGAGGCATATATGCC
>JAZQLB010000224.1:0-11446 GCA_045542475.1 Lachnospiraceae bacterium
AAAAAGGCAGCAGGTCTATATAGCAGTTCCTTGGAGCTTTGCGGGCAATTGGAAATTGAATACGAGGAAGAGATTAGTGGATTTAAGAATGGAATAGAAGCATATCTGACCTATGCACAGAATATGCAGGCGGGAATGGCAGCCTATGATGAGGCTGATTATGAAGCGGCAATAGAACTGTTTACAGCAGCAAGTCAGATTATGAATGAAATAGATGATACCGTAATGAGAAATGCGGCAGATGAATATATACAAACATCCAATGCCAAAAAGGCGATTAATGATGGAATGGAATATGAGGAGAAGGGTACCGAACTATTTGACAAGGGAATATATACTCAGGCATTAATACTGTATAAAACTGCAAGAGAGCTGTATGTAATGGCACAGGAGAATTATGGTTATACCAATGCGGCAAATAAGATTACTTTAATAGATGTTAAGATAAGTAATGTGGAAAGTCTTATAGAGAAAATGTCTAATCAGGAGCTTGAGCAGGAGGCGGATGTGTACTTAAGTCTTGCCAGTCAGGCGGTATATGAGGGTGATTATGTGGCAGCACAGGAGTATTATGAGGCTGCAAAAGAGATATTCCAGCAGACAGGTAATTCAGAGCAGATTATAGAGATTAATAACAAGCTGGAAAGTCTACAGTATGGACCGGATAAGGATGCGGCATTAACCAATATGCTGGATGCCTTAGAGGCGTTGGCAGCAGGAGATGAGGCAGCTGCAATTATCTTTTTGAATCAGGCTAAGGCAGTATATGACAATTTAGGTGATACAGCTCTTGCTAATGAGATACAGAAGATTATCAGCAGCATTGAAGCGCAGGAGGAAGAATAAATGAAATCATATTCGTTATATTTGAATAATTCTCCACAAAAGGGTGGTAAGAAGACTTATCACAAAAGAGATTTGGAGGAAATGACTACATATCAGTTACGTGATATATGTACCAAGGAAATGATTATTAAGGGGATTACTAATCCCCTTAATCGCTATGAACTTATTGAGACAATTTTAAGATATAGGGGAGAGAAGGAAGCGCTTTTTATTCGTGATGTCAAGGACGGAGGAATGGAGCGCTTAGAGTCTATATTAAGCAGAAAATTAGGAGTGCAGTTAAAGGATGAGGGCACAATTCATAATCCTGCCAGATTAATTCTGTATGAGGGAATCGATTTGACCCTGTATGACCGTTATCAGATTGGAATAGACAGAAGTAAGAAAAATGATATCAGCAAAACGGTTATTAATCATCTTGTAGAATCAAATGTACTGCTGGTAGGCGAAAACGGAGAATTATGCAGTATTTTAAATCTTGTAAGTGACGGAGATGAGCAGGAGCATTTTTTCCTTGAAAGAGATGGAAAACAACCAATCAGGCTAAGTGATAAGAAGTTCTATTATCTTCTATTTTTTGAAAAGAGGGAATCGGATTATTTGTATAATGCTTATTATGGAAATGAGCAGATAAGCCCGGCGGCAATTAATTATTATAAGATACCTCTTGTTGATTTAGAGGTGAGAGAGGCTGAGAATACGGAGGCAATACTTTCAATTGATTTTGGAACCTCTAATACAACAGCAGGAACTTATCTGGACCATGGTTACATTAATAGACATGACAGTAATGACCTGCTTAATGGGGGTGTTCAGCTTGATGCCATTAATGTGGTGCAGTTTATGGATAATACCAAGAAGGCAAAAAAATGGATACCGATGCTGCCTACCATGGTGTCTGTTGCGGATTGCAGCGACCCGGAGCGGATTGTATATCATTTTGGCTATGAGGCACAAAAGGATACCCAGATAAAGTATTATGATGAGTCCTTTAGCATTTTCTATGAGATTAAGCGCTGGGTAAACAGCTACGAGACACGTCAGGAGATTAACGATAAAAATGGTAATTCTGCCAGTGTAATGCGTGGAGATATTATAAGAGAGTATCTGTTATATGTTATCCGCAGTGCTGAACAGAGATTTAAATGCAGATTTAAGCATCTGCATCTTACCAGCCCGGTTAAGATGAAGCAGCAGTATAATCAGATGTTTACTAAGCTTTTGCCGGAGTATGAGATTGATACAAAGCATATGTTAGACGAAGGAACGGCAGTTATCTATAACACCATCCATAATCTTATTGAGAAAAAGAAATATTATGATGGAGAGGTGGTAGAAGCACTGATTGTTGACTGTGGTGGAGGAACTACCGATTTGTCATCATGTAATTTTGTAATAGAGAATGACAGCGTATCCTATAATGTTGACATTGAAACCACCTATGAAAACGGAGATACCAATTTTGGCGGTAATAACATTACCTATCGTATAATGCAGTATATAAAGATTATGTTTGCGGCTTTTTACGGTCAGGGTAAGGCAGTACATATTGATGATATAATCCAGGTCGCATCGGAGGATATTTTCCGTTTTGTTGATGAATTTGGAAAGGATGCGGTGTATGAGCAGCTTGAGCGTGCGTATGATGAAGCGGAGGCGGTTATCCCTACCAAATTCAAAAACTATGAGAACAGGACAAGAGATGAATATTTCATGATAAAGAATAATTTCTATTTTCTGTTTGACATAGCCGACAGAATGAAGAAGCAGTTCTATATGAGAGAGGGAATTCTAAGAAACAGCTTTCAGAATAGCTATGAAAAGGAGAATGAAGACCTTAAAATTACTCAGATAGAGCGGTGGAATCTGGTTATCAGGGAGGAGGGCAAGCTTGTATATAAGCATTCCTTCCCGGAGGTAATCTTTAACATTAAGGAAATTGAGCTGCTGCTTAAGGCGGATATATATGAAATAGTTAATAAGTTCCTTAATGAATTTTACCAGAACAGAACCCTTTCTAATTTTTCAATTATCAAGCTGACAGGTCAGTCATGCCGAATTGATATATTCAGAGAGGCACTTAAGGAATTTGTTCCGGGTAAGAGTATTGAGTTCAAGCAGCAGTCACGTGAAAAGAAGGACATTACGGAATTAAAGCTTACTTGTGTAAAAGGTGCCATTCAGTATGTTAACGCAAGAAAGATGGGATATACAAATGTAAGGCTCAGATACCGTATGCCGACTATTCCATATTCAGTAAGCGGTCTGACACACGAAAACAGAGAGGTTATGCTTATATACTGTCTGGACAGAACGCAGACCTATGGTAATCTGTCAAGAAACAGCGGTATAAGGCAGCTTGAGCTGTTCTTAAAGGATGGCACGGGCAACTTAAAATACAGATATATCTATGAGAACAGAGAAACAGATTATAAGCAGACTACCTATGAGGCAATAAGGGAGCATTATTACAAATACAGCGAGTGTATAAGGCAGGAGGATGTGGATATTATCGTGGAGGGAGAGGTTAAGTTCTTCATCTTTGCATCCAAGGAGCAATGGGGCTTCTTCTTAGTACCTGTAACAAGAAAGAATTCGCTGCTGTACATAGGAAGGGAAGCTTATTATGCATTTGAAAATGATGCGTGGGAGATGGATTTCTTCGATGGTCTGAAATAACCTCTACGCAGCAAGGGATAAGGATTAAGCATGGAACAGACAAACAGGACAATTCTATTTGAAGAGATTAACCCTAATGTGGGGAATCTTTTGATGTATATTAATGATGAAACAAAGGAAAGTGTTACGGATGATACTTTGAAAATAATTGATAGGTATTTAGAGGCAGCATCCTTTGAAGACTGTATAGAGAAACTGCATCCGGAAATATATATTTGTCTTGATACCATTAACAGACGTGTTTTTTGTACATTAAATAAAGAAGAGGCTTTAAAGCAAGGCGGCTTTGATTTTATTCATAGAATTGGTTTTGATAATGAATATCCTCTTTTGAGGTATTATATACAGCTTATTGATGGGGGCTGTTCATATCAGCAGGATTTGGATAAAAAGCTTGTTGAGTTAATGTTTACGGTTCAAAAAAAAGAGGCTTTTTATAAGGATTATATTAAGATCTTGTTGCTTTTTGAGTCCGGAGAGGAGGCAGAGGCCTCAAAGAAAGTAAAGGAGCTTATTGGGAATAAGGACAATGAGCTTACAATCCTATATTTATTAATAAGTGTGGCAAAACGTGCTATTACAAGTATTAATGATGCTTATTGCCGAAAGAATATTGTAGCAGCTGATAACGATAGCATTCAGATAGAAATAAGTAATATTTCTGAGGGGTTTCTGGATGAATTAATCAAGCTCTCGGATAAGGATGTAGAAAGATATAAGGAGTGGATAGGGACATTAGGCGAGTTACAGGTAAATAATTCTATTTTTAAGGAGCTTTTCTTAATACCAATTCTTTTTTCAGAAAAGGATGAGGAAGCTTTAAAAAAGATATATTATCAAAATCTGGACTATTATGTAAGAATTATTGATGAGTATTGGAAATGTTGCAATCCTTTATTAGAGAAGCTGCTGGGAGTATATTCATTTTTTAAGCAATATGACACTAAGCTACAGGGGATGGCTCCTAAATTGTTGATAAGTAATTTCGCGGTTGCAGATATTGTGGATAATAAAAACATGAACCGTCTAAGGTTGTTTTTGGATACAACTAATGAAAAGAATTTTAACAGTAATATAATATGGTATGCCATTATTCCACGAATGGATTATGCAAAAGAAGAAATGGGTAATGGGATACGTGCACGTTTTAAAGGAAATGATAAAGCTGCCTATAAGGAGGTTAATGGCAGAGAAGAAATTATAATGCTTACGGAGCTTTTGGCAAAGTATAAAATCCAAAGCTTTATAAGTCCGATAACAGGTCAGCACTCTACGGCAGAATGGATAGAGCAGTATGGAATTTCAGAGTGGGTGGATTGTCAAAATGCACTTGTTCAAAGAGATACTGCTGAATATATATATCCTTGTTTTCCTAATTTTGCGTTGTCAAAGGAAGCGTATATGGAGCTTAGACCGGAAAATATTAAGCAGTATGGCTACAGTGGAGCCGGGAAACAAAGGTTATGGGTAAAGGCTCCGGCGGTCGAGGCAGCCTATGTGGCAGCCGGCATGTATTCGGCAATACAGTGTCCGGTGTTTCTGGCAGAGCGGTTTAGAAATAAGATTAACACTGAAATACCCGGAACCGGCTTTAGAATTCTTGAAAATGGAAGCAACAGAATTATTCTGAGTGTATTAAAGTCAACTATGTTAAATTACTCTGATAATATTTTGGAGGATATAGAGAAAAAGTGCAGCGGAATCTTTTTTGCACCATACGGAAACAAAGTAATGCTTATACAGGACAGCGCAATGTCAAAGCTATATGGGATTAAGGATAGTGTAGGCATGGTACAACTGCTGACATATATTGAACGTACAATTCGTAACGAGACACAGGATTTTAAGTCAGAATTAATTGAGCAGTTCTTTCAAAAGCGCAGAGGAAGTCTTATGAGTAAATGGAGTGAAACAGAGTATTACAATTCTATTTTAAAGCAGGGAGAAAGCATACACTACAGGCTGGATAGGGAGCATAGGGAATGTGTATTTGAGGTTTCATTTAATGTTGCCAGATGCGAAAGAAAGGTTCATTTGAATTAATAGAGAGGTGAAGTTATGAGTATACAAAAGGAGCCGGTTTTTAAAGCCGGAAATATTCTGACACATGATATGTTGGCCCTTTTAAAAGAGGCTGCATTTGACTCAGAACATTTAAGATATGCCGAATACTCGGATGGTGTGTTAAATGGCTGTGACATAACCACATCACCGGGGCAGATAAAAATAGGAAAAGGCATAATTATAATTAAATCCAAGCTGTTCTATCTTTATAAAGAGCAGATTATTCCTATAGAAGCTGATAATGATTTACGTCTGGTAGTAGCAAGGGCAGGAGAGTGTGAAGAGAGCTTTGATTACATATCAAGAGAAGTGAATATAAGAGTTATATCAGAGGAAGCGCTTTTGCCGGGAGACGTGGAACTGTGTCGCTTCAGGTTACAGGAGGGGGCAGTGCTTCGTTCAAGCTATAAGGACTTTATGGATATGAATACTGAATATGATACGGTATGTCTCAAATATTCCAAGTGGGCAGCATATAAAGCGCCATCAATATCCTTAGTTATATTGCATAAGTTTATGGAGGAAGCCATAAAGAATAATATTGTTAATGCTGAGGACCGGAGTTTTCTTGGCAGGATTGCAGCAACTGATGGGACAACACTTAATGCAACAGAGCTTAATATGTATCTTTCATGGAAATTAAATCAGCCATATATAGAAAGGGACTCTAAGGATATTTATAAGGGTTTGGCGGACGTTTTAAGAATGTTTAAGGGTGAAGGGGCTCCAAGAGGTATTAATGGAAGAATGGAACCGCGTAGAATGATTATTGATTAAGGATTTGGAATATGAAGAGTATTTTAGCAGAGAGTAAGCTGGATATTGACAGATTTATAGAAAAACGCTTGTTGGAAATAGCGGATATAGAAGAACGTAAGGCGGCCAGAGAGAATATGGGCTTTTTCTTGAAGGAGCTGTACCGGTATGCAGAGGATAAGCTTAAAAAAATTGAAGAAAATATTGCTTTAGAGTTGGCTGATAAGGATGAAGCATTTAATATTCAGATAGGTGTTGCTTCTAAAAATACATATGACATCACAGTAGGAAGTCTGTATCCGCTGGATGCACAGGATACTGAGGGCTATTCCGTATCGGCAGAAGCTTTGGGAGAAGCTCTTAGAAGTAATTCAGAAGTAAGACTATGTACAGTATTTCTTGAATTAGGCTATGAGGATATATGCAATATAGTAAAAAAGAAGGTATTTACAGGATGTGTTCATACTGATAATGCAATATGTCCTGTGACTGTGGAATTAAGACCTGCAAAAAAATATTTTAAAATAGTTGAGGAGCTTTTTAAGGCTGTTACAAATAATGGTCTTGTATGGAGCACTCTATGTATTGCGTATTTGTATAAGTTTTATGATGTATATATTATAGCGGATAAGGAAATTTCACAGGAACCGGTACGCAGCATAGAGGTGGATTTTAAAGAATATGAAGACAAAGTAAGGCATGACTGCTTTCCGGTATGGAACATGGAGGAATGTATATGTGTATCAGAGGTAAAGAAGGTTGCATGCCTTGATACTGTAAGGTATCAGCATCTTATTTCAAAATATTCCATAAAAGAAGGAAGCTGTATTATTACAGATTCTGATTTAATGTTGGACAGACATAGAACACAGGAGGGCATAGTCATTACAACTGACATTCCGGATGTACGAAAATGGAAGGTATGGAGGATTGTTGAGAATATTGAAGGATATCTGGAATACCCGGTATTAGGTGTTTCTGATACCCCGATAATGCCGCCACGAACAAAGGGAGCAGTTTTTAAAACTGTACAGACCTTAGGCTGTGATAAGTGGATGCGACTAAAAAATGTAAGCTTTGAGGGAAGACCATTAAATAAGGCGGTAACCTATTACATGGATAGCTGGTTGACTGGAACAACTCAAATAAAAGATGAGTATACGCCAATGGTTCTTGAATTTGTAAAAAATACAGACAGTTTTTTAACAAATGATATTTTAAGCTATATTGTTACCGTGTTGCAGAGAAAATATCCAGAATTCTGTTGCTATGGAGTCTTTGTAGAGGAATAAAATACTATGAATGAGCAGATGAACAATAAAAACAAAAAGCAGTATATATGGGAATATCTTTTATCCGGAGCTAATGAGGAGATTTATTTTGAGCAGGCTAAGGTATGGGATCCCTATGGCGAGGTTGTTGAGGTTACGGAGGATAACCGTTGTATCTATAATGCCTTGCATAGATATGAGAATGTATTTTTGAAATATTTTCAAGAAAATGGTATTCCGAAGTCAGATAGCGAAAAAATGCTTTTTGATGTGTGTTCCCATATATTAGCCGGAATAGATATTAAAGAGGGATTTTCGTATAGGGAATATGAAAGAAGACGAATCGGTGAGGACATAGAGCTGGGAATGTACGGTGTCTATGTTAAGGACGTATATAATAGTTTATCAGTTTCTAAGAAGAATATAGTAATGCATTATCTTGAGATGCAGAACAGAACGGCGGGAGCAGCCGCTGCTATAAGGACAGAGCTGGAAATATATAAAAAAGCAGTTATAGAACTACTGGGAACAGGAGTGTTGTATAAGGATAAATATCATGCTGAACGCTATATTTTATATGTAGGCTGCAGCAGGAATTCTGAGCAGGAGAAACTAATTCAGCTTGCCCAGATTCTGTTTTTGCCGCTTGGATATGAGGTAAGGCTGCTGTGGGATAAGCATTTTGGTTTATTGGGGGCTAAGCAGACGATGGAATTGGATGAAATATATATGATGTAGGAACAGGCAATATTATGATATGGGCATCAGATAGCTTAGGACATTGGAAAAATTGTACAAATATGCAAAGGGATAATAATTATACCATATATACAGATTTGCTTAAGAATGGGCAATATAACAGTATTAATAAGGGGTTTTGGTCAATATTTAAGCAAACTGTAACAGAATGTAAATTTGACACAACAATATTACTGGAACAGTTAAAGAAACAAAAAAAGGTTAAGCTGTCTACTTTTTATTTACATGGAGACTATATAAAAGTTAAAAAGCTTACAGAGAGAAAAAAGCCATTTGCCGGAGTTATTATAACAGAAGATTACCATTATAGTGCAGACATAATAATACAGCCTAATATGGATTATATAATAGAATTAAAACATTTGTATAAAGTATTTGAAAAAAATAATATTGAATGGCGGACACCGTGCGTGCCATATTTCTTTAAAATGTTTGATGTATATATTACACATACAAATCTTCCATGGTATGAAAAAATAGTAGATATAGATGTGGATTTTGAAGAATATAAAGCATTTATTGAGCCCAATAGTATACCTGTATGGAATGTAGAAAATATTAAGTTATGCACGGATGTACGACCTTTATGGGATGAAGTAACAAAAAAATATTATTATGTTATTAGTAAGAAAAGGCTTAAAAATAATGATGTATATCTAATTGCAGATGATGATATTGAGATTATAAAAGATAAAGAGGACAGGGGCATTCAATTTGTTAGTACGGTTAAAAGAGAAGCAGATTGGCATTTATGTCATATAGACAATGGTGTAGAAAATATTGGGAATTCAATATTTCATAATAAAATAGAAAATAGAAATATATGTTCTGTTAGGACAATAGGAGGAATATATAGGAGTGTCAATAATCTCGGATATAGTGAAAGATTTGAATTAAAAGGAGTTGAGTTATTATCAGGTTGTACAGCACAGACAGATATTTATCAGGTTAATAGATATTGGGAAGAATTATTAACGTATTCCAAAAAAGAAAAAACACTAAGACTTTTATTCAAAAATAAGATTAATGATTATTTGCAGACAGATATATTAAGTTATATTGTAAGTGAAATTCAACGGCAGTATCCGGAATATTGTTGTATAGCAGAAAGGATATAGAGATGGAAAATATAACATTTGATAAGATAATTATTGCGGGAATGGAATATTTAAAATTAATTAATGTAGAGATAAATAAGAGGATGAATGACCATTCTAATGCGATTATCACATGTGAGGTCAGCAATGAACAGGCTGAAGCCATGAGCGTTGCTCTTGAAGATGGAGAGTATATTATTATATCGGCTGAAGATGACAGAGAATATGAAGTGTTGTTTATCGGAGTTAAATATGATGTAGTCATAGAGAAACAGGCTGCGTATAACCTTGCTAAAATGGAAATCAAGTCAACCAGTTATCTGTTGGATAAGGAAATAAAAAGCAGAACCTTTCAAAATACTCACATAAGATATTCAGAGGCAATTAACGAGATTATAGCGGATAAGGCACATATAAGCTTTAATGTAACAGATAAATTCCTTATGACATTTTGGATGCAGTATGAAGAAACCGATTGGAAAATGCTGCTTAGGCTTGCATCAGGGTGTGGAGCCTGCGTTGTTGCTAATGTTAATACAAGGATACCAATAATTGATATAGGTATACCTATAGATAAAACGGATAGTAGGTCAATCGGAGGAAAGTTATTAAATGACCAAATGGTGGTACAGTCTTTTGTTTTAGGAACAAACAGTTTTTTTGATAAGGGAGTTTTAGAGACTAAGCTTATAACCGGAAATCAGGCTTCATTTGATACGGAAATAATTGTTAACCGGAATATTGAGGGTATGATGTTTACCGGTATTGTTCAGAATGTGGATAGAGAAAAGGTTCAAGTGTTTTTTGATGAGATAGATTCTGACTATGATAGCAATAGCGATACATGGTTTGAATACGCAGCGGCATATGCCGGTGAAGGTGGGAGATACGGAAGTGGATTTTACTTTATGCCTGAGATTGGGGATCGGGTTCGTGTGTTTTTCCCTGAGGGAGATAGTGGTGAAGGCTTTGCTTTTGCAACAGAGACAACCTATGTGACTGACGATATATCTAAATATAGTTGGAGAGCTCCCGGAGGACAGGAACTTTTGTTTACTAAGGATGGAATAAGAATTTCATGTAACAATAACAGCATTTACATAGACTTAAGAGGCGATGATGGCGATACGGGGATTCAGATATCCTGTGACACGGATGTGTGCATGGAAACTCATCCGAACCCGAATCAGGAGTATTCTATAATAAATATTGTAGGTAAAGAAAGCGTTATAATGAAGGCTGATAATCAGATACTAATGGAGACAGCGGAGGCTTCTATTGAAATTGATAAGGATAAGATTATTATGAATGCAGAAACCGTATATATTCAGTGATTGGAGAAGGGAAGAATAGTATGTATACAGATGAACAGATTTTGCAAATCAGAAAGCAAATGGAGCAAGAGCGCAAACTAAAGGAAAAGCAGGAAAATTTGGAAGAAGAATTAGAACAGAGTATATTTGACGGAACAGTTAAGATATTAGGAAGGGATGTAATTTTTGCGCGTAGGGATATTGAAGATTTTGGGATAAGTATAGTTATGCCCCAGGAATTTGAAATGCTGGATAAAGAAGTAAGCAGCCTGATATATCCTAGTGCAGAGGGACCTAAGCATGTGTTTACTTCAGAGGAAGGATACATGAGTGTGTCTTTTAAGCTAAATAATAATCCTGTACCTAAAGACCAATTAATGAAATTTGTTGAGCTTTCGAAAGCATTTCTGGAGCAGTCGGGGGCAAGGGTAAAAATAGTAAAAACATATGAAGCCGTTCAAGAGGATATAAATATAGGGGTAATTGAATATATTTCTAAAGTTATGGATGGTGTTGCGTATACTTGTATGGGCTTTCTTCCTGTGAAAAATGGAGTATTACTTATTTGTATATTATTTAAAAACAGTCAGAAAAAAAGATTTTGTACTATTGCTAAAGAGATATTTGAATCAATTCAGTATGTAGAATAGGAGCAAAAGGA
>JAZQLB010000225.1:0-10542 GCA_045542475.1 Lachnospiraceae bacterium
AGGTTGTGGTTAGCCCCGTGCACGGCTCAGAGGCACCATCCATGGTGCCCTTCACCTTTGCCGACGTCCTGTCGGCAATCACTGGTTTTTCGCAGGCAAAGCATTAAGATAATCTAGCATTCTCCGCAAGTCGTCAAACCAAGCCTATATCAAGCCCGACCTGTCCCACTCATTTCTGTGTATTGCATAATAAGATGTTATTCAAAAAATCTATTACATAATACATCTATAGTCCCTATCAGCAACATCTTATATTTCTTATATCTCCAACTACTCTACCCAGATAGTCTCTGTAGTATCAATCGCGGTCTGTACAAGTTCGTCTATTTTCTCGCTAAGTCTCTGCTCCGAACGCTTGATAGCCTTAAGCGTTGGCTTAGTTACAGGGTGCTTGGCTACGAAGATTGTACAGCAGTCCTCGAATGGGAGGATTGAGGTTTCGTAGGTTCCGATTTTCTCAGAAATATCGATAATATCCTGCTTGTCAAAGCTGATAAGCGGGCGAAGCACAGGGAGTGTACAGACCTCGTTTGTTACCTTAAGACTGTGCATGGTCTGACTTGCCACCTGTCCGATACTTTCGCCTGTAACAAGACCAAGTGATTCTGTCTGCTCTGCGAAGTGCTCTGCAATTTTCATCATGTATCTACGCATAATGATTGTAAGCTCATCATGTGGACATTTCTCATAAATATATAACTGAATATCAGTAAAATTGACAACGTGAAGATTAATAGGACCTGAATACTGTGTTACTATTCTTGCAAGGTCAACTACCTTCTGCTTTGCTCTCTCGCTGGTGTATGGTGGTGCGTGGAAATATACAGCATCAATCTTAACACCTCTTTTTGCTACCATGTAACCTGCAACCGGACTGTCGATACCTCCAGATAAAAGAAGCATCGCCTTACCGTTAGTTCCAACAGGCATACCGCCTGGTCCCGGAATAAATGAAGTATAGATGTTAATCTTGCTTCTGATTTCTACACATACATAAATATCAGGATTATGCACATCTACTGTCATTTCAGGAATGGCATCAAGAATCTTTGCGCCAAGCTCCATATTGATTTCCATAGAATCAAGAGGATAATTCTTTCTGGCTCTTCTTGCATTTACCTTAAAGGTCATTGGCTTATTCTTATATACAGTTTTTAAATGCTCGACAGTCTTTTCTGCAAGGTCATCAAAACCATTATCCTCAATCTGAATCATAGGACAAATCCAGAGAATACCAAACACCTTCTGTAGAGCCTGAATAGCCTCGTCATCATCAAAATCACTTGTAGCCTCTACATAGATTCTTCCATTCTCCTTAGACACATGAAAGCTTCCCTCAATTTTCTTAAGGGCATGGCGAATCTGCTTAACCAGCATATCCTCAAAAATATATCTGTTTTTTCCTTTTGTACCGATTTCACCGTACTTAATTAAAAATGCTTTGTACATTTTTTCTCCATTCCGCAGTAAATCTGCAAATAACTAATATCTTAATGTCTCGTATATTTTTTCAAAACAGGAACTAATTCACGTAATGCCATAAGTGTATCATCAAGCTCCTGCTTAGTAGTGGCATAGCTTAAGCTAAACCTAAGTGTTGAATCAAGCAGCTCTTTTTTAAGACCTATTGCCTGTAATGTGCCACTAAGTGCAGGCTTATTTGATGAACAGGCTGAGCCTGAGGATACAAATATGCCCTTATCCTCCAAGGCGTGTAAAAGCACCTCGCTTCGTATCTTTTCAAAGCTTATGCTGATTACATGCGGTGCTCCCTCTCTTCCTCTACGTCCATTAAAGCTGGTGCCCTCAATTTTAAGCACCTCTTCTATAAAATACTCCTTTAACGCATAGAGCCTTTCAACCTTCTCAATTATATTCTCATATGATAATTTAACAGCCAGCGCCATTCCGGCTATTCCCGGAACATTCTCCGTTCCCGAGCGCATAGCGCCCTGCTGCCCTCCGCCAAATATAATCGGATTAACCTTAGTCTTATCCTTGATATATATAAAGCCTACGCCCTTTGGTCCGTGAAGCTTATGGGCACTTACCGACATAAGGTCTATGTTTTCCTTTTTAGGAATAATTCTGTATTTGCCATATGCCTGTACTGCATCTGTATGAAAAATAATCTGTGGATTATACTCTTTAACCAAGCTGGCAGCCTCTGCAATCGGCTGAACTGAACCTATCTCATTATTGACATACATAATGGATACAAGGATTGTCTCCTCACAAAGTGCTTCCTTAAGTGCCTCAAGGCTAACCTCTCCATATTCATTAACCGGCAGATAGGTTATCCTAAAACCGTTATTCTCTAAAAAAATAGTTGTCTCTAATATTGCAGGATGCTCTATACATGTGGTAATAATATGATTGCCACGTCTCTTATTAGCCATTGCCACACCGATTAAAGCCATATTGTCCGACTCTGTTCCACCCGAGGTAAATAATATCTCCTTAGGGTCACATTTTAAGTTACCTGATATTATCTGCTTGGCTTCCTTTATATATTTTTCCGAATCAACACCCTTAATATGCTTAGATGACGGATTCCCATAATCCTTAAGCATTATCTCACTCATAAGAGTGGCTACCTCAGGATGCACGGCAGTCGTTGCCGAATTATCAAGATATATTTCCATGATTATTCCTCTGTTACTTATCTTCTATGGCATAGGTTATCATGGCTATTGCCGATAAACCTGCTGTTTCTGTTCTTAAAATTCTCTTTCCAAGGGAAATGGTTTTCATTCCCTCATTGCGTGCAAGCTCAATCTCGCTATCCTCAAAGCCACCCTCAGGTCCAATGAAAATAGCCACCCTGTCGCCAGGCTTTATAGCCTCCATGGCAGCTCTTGTTGCCTTCATTCCCTCCTCATTCTCATAAGGAACCAACGCAACCTCCATGCTATTAGCCTCTTCCACTGCCTGCTTATAGGCCATTACATTTCTGACCTGCGGAATAATTGAGCGTTTACTCTGCTTAGCGGCACTTTCACTGATTGCGTTCCAACGCTTAAGCTTAGAATCCTCTTTCTTGGAATCTAATTTAACCACACAACGCTTCATAGCCACAGGAACTATCTCTGATACACCAAGCTCCACTGCCTTCTGGATAATAAGCTCCATCTTATCCGCCTTTGGAAGTCCCTGATAAAGCGTAATCCTGCACGGAAGCTCAGTTCCCTCCACATTACGCTCCACAATATCAAGTACAGCCTCCGTCTCTGTGTAATCCTGTACTGCACAGATATGATTAACATATCCGTCCTCTCCATTATCCACACTGATTAAGACCCTATCACCATTTTTTAGCCTGATTACATTCTTCATATGATTGTAATCAGCATCCGTTATTCTTATTTCATTATCTGCAACCTGCTCCGGTTCAACGAAAAAATGAAACATAATCCTACTTCCTTACCGCCGTAATAGATACCCAGTCTCCCTGATGTGATACGTCAATTACCTCAAACTCAGGATTAGCCTTAATTGTATTAAGCACAGCCTCTTCCTTAAGATTAATAATTCCTGACGTGATAAATACACCGCCATGCTTAATATGCTTTGCAATAACGCCGGATAAAGGCATAATCACATCTGCAAGAATATTGGCTACAACCACATCATATTTCTCGTAGCCAACCTCATCCATAATGGCTGTATCATCAATAATATTACCCTGAATAACCTTAAAGGCTTCAGGATTAATTCCATTTGCCTCCATATTCTCTGCACTTGCTGTAATGGCATTCTCATCAAGGTCCGTGCCGATGGCATCCTTTGCACCAAGCATAAGTGCTATAATAGCAAGAATACCGCTGCCTGTTCCTACATCAAGAATATGTGTATCTGAATTAATGTATTTTTTAAGCTGCTTGATTACTAACTGAGTGGTCTCATGCATACCTGTACCAAATGCCGTTCCCGGATCAATATTAACCACCATATTGCCCTGCATATCATCAGGAACATCTTCCCATGTAGGCTTAATCACAATATCATCCACCATAAACGGCTTAAAATACTGCTTCCAGTTATTAACCCAGTCCTTATCCTCTGTCTCAGATTCCTCGATAGTACATGCTCCCACATTAACGAAATCAGAAAGCTCTTTAAGACCGTCTCTTACATTACTAAGAAGCTCCTCTGTAGCATCTGCCTCATCAATATAAAAGCTTACATAGCCAATGCCCTCGTCAGGAGGTAGTTCCGGAAGGATATCAATAAACATGGCTTTAGTATCCTTATCAGTAAGCTGTACATTATCCTCAATCTCAACTCCGTCAATACCAAGCTCCATAAGCATTCCGCTTACTAAATCCTCTGCCTCGGTAGTTGTAGTAATTCTAAATTTCTTCCACTTCATGATATCCTGACCTCACTTTTTTTATCTGCTCCGAAGCTGCATATAGCGTCCCGAAGTATATTTATTTCTATCCAATTAAAAATGCCTTATAGCCTAACATTGTCTCATATACGTCAATCTTGCTTACAAGCTCCCATGGCGCATGCATATTGAGCACAGGAACACCTGAGTCAATAACCTCCATGCCGTAATTAGCAAGGATGTAAGCGATAGTACCGCCGCCACCAACATCTACCTTACCAAGCTCTGCTGACTGATAAGCCACCTCATGCTTATCAAATATGCTTCTAAGTTCACCAAGGAACTCCGCGTTACAATCATTGCTTCCTGACTTACCTCTTGAGCCTGTGAACTTATTAAATACCATACCCTTGCCCATAAACGCAGCATTCTTCTTCTCAAATGCAGATGCATATAATGGGTCGTAGCCTGCGCTAACATCTGATGAAAGCATCTTAGAGTTAGCAAGTGCTCTTCTAAGCTTAAGCTCTGAATACTGACCTGCTCTGTCCATAACCTCAGCAACAGTATTCTCAAAGAACTTAGACTGCATACCGGTAGCACCAACACTGCCGATTTCCTCCTTATCAACTAAGAGACATACGCTGGTCATATCCACATCCTTAACCTCAAGCATAGCGATAAGGGATGTATATGCACATACTCTGTCGTCATGTCCATAGCCCATAATCATACTTCTGTCAAGACCGTAATCTCTGGCCTCTCCGGCTGGAACCACCTCAAGCTCTGCACTAAAGAAATCCTCCTCCTCAATGCCGTACTTTTCCTTAAGAATCTTAAGAATACCTGCCTTAACAGTCTTCTTAGCTTCCTTTTTCTTATCTTCAGCTTCGTCCTTCTTCTCGTCCTTTTCGTCCTCGTCTTTCTTTGGCTCTTCTACCGGAAGACTTCCTACTAATACATCAAGGCTCTCTCCCTCAACCACCTTAGCAGCAGTCTTGCCCATCTGGTCACCTGCAAGATGTATTAAAAGATCTGTAATACCAAGTACAGGGTCACTTAATTCCTCACCGATTACCACATTAACTACTGAGCCGTCCTTAAGAGCCACAACACCATGAATAGCAAGTGGAAGTGTTACCCACTGATACTTCTTGATACCGCCATAGTAATGAGTATCAAAATATACCATATCAGAATCCTCATATAATGGGTTCTGCTTAATATCAATTCTAGGTGAATCAACATGAGCGCCGAGAATCTTCATACCATCCTCAATAGGCTTCTTACCGATATTGAATAAAGCAATAGCCTTACCCATGTTAACAGCGTATACCTTATCACCTGTCTTAAGGGTCTCACCAGCCTTAATAACATCAGCTAAATCTCTGTAACCTGCTGCCTTTGCAATCTCTACTGCCTTGCTTACGCACTCTCTTTCTGTCTTACACTCTGAAATATACTTTCTGTAATCCTCACAGAAATCGTATACTAACTTAATTTTGGCATCATCACATAATGTCCATGCATTTTTTCTTTCCATTTGTATAGTTCTCCTTTTTTATTTTATCAGACGTTCAGCTTAATTTCTGTTTCTTCCTCTGCTTCATGTCTGAAATCTTCAATCTTATCACTACCTATAACAGGCAAATCCTCTACACTCTTAACACCGAAGCTGCGAAGAAAATCCTCTGTAGTGCCAAATAAAAGAGGTCTTCCCGGTGCATCCATTCTTCCAACCTCTGCCACCAGTCCATATTCCACCAGCTTATTAACTGCGTGGTCACAGCTTACGCCTCTTATGCTTTCAATCTCACCTCGTGTTATAGGCTGCTTATATGCAATAATCGTAAGTGTCTCTAAAAGCACCTCTGTAAGAACATGTCTTTTTGGCTGTGTGGCAACCTTAATAATACTCTCATAGCATTCAGCCTTGGTACACATCTGGAAGCTGTCTTCTAATTCAATAATCTTAATGCCTCTGTCAGCATCCTCATATCTGTCCATAAGATTATGCATTATTTTGATTGTTGTAGGAATATCATGTTCAATTGCTGCTGCAATCTTACTAACCTCTACCGATTCTCCCATTGTAAACAAAATCGCCTCTATATCGGCATATATCTTGTCCATATTCATTATACTGCACACTCCTGTTTAACGGTTATTGTAATATCGTCACTACGACTCTCCTGAACCACAGTAATAAGTCCTGTTTTAATAAGCTCAAGTACCGCCAAGAATGTAACGATAATCTGTATCTTGCTCCTGCTCTTTGCAAGCAAATCCCTGAACGAAAAGTTCTTATGCTCCGCTATATAGCCTCTCACATCCTCAATCTTATCCTCAAGACTTACCTCTTCCTTTTCAATCTTACCGAATTTGCTTCGGATTGGGTCAACCTTATTCTCCTGACGTTTCATCATATCCTGAAATATGGCATGAAGCTTACTCAGAGTCATATCGCCAACTAATGCTTCAAGGTCAATAGGCTCCCTGTAATTAGCCACCTCTTCCGGTAAAGTAGGTGCCTTATACATATTCTTATCCGAATCCATATACCGGTCCTTAAGCTCATAAGACATATACTTATACATCTTGTATTCAAGCAGCTTTTCAACCAGCTCCTTACGAGGGTCTTCAACCTCACCCTCCTCATTAACCTCTACAGGAAGCAGCATTTTTGCCTTAATATCAAGAAGTGTTGCAGCCATAACAAGAAATTCACTTACTACATTAAGATCCTTTTTCTCCATGGTGTTAACATACTCCATATACTGCTCTGTTATAAGAACAATGGGAATATCGTATATATTAACTTTATTTTTATCTATTAAGTGCAATAAAAGGTCAAGTGGACCTTCAAACACTTCCAGCTTTACAGATATTGCCATATTTCCTTCCTCTTTTTCCGCATATCAATTAATCATATCAAAAAAATGAAATTATTACAAGCTCTGGTGGATTATTAATTCTGATATTTATGGTATGGGTACCTAGTCCTTTGCCCACAATCATCTTAGCATTCCCAATCCTGTACAGTCCTCCGTCATACTTAGGAAATGGTGAAAAATCAGTATTTACTGCCCCTCCAAGTAAAGGCAATCTTATTATTCCACCATGTATATGCCCGGAAAACACCACATCAGCCCCCCACTGGACATATTGCTTAAAAAACATAGGTGTATGTGCAATAAGCATATTGTATTCCTTCTCGTTGGCTGCTCCAAGCAGTTCTTCTATATGCTGTGTTGCAAGGCGTGGCTTCTTTAGCTGCTTGAATTTTCTGAAATATTTCACCTCCAGCTCAAGACCGTACATATTAATGCTTTCACCATTTCTTTCAATAATCACTCTTTCATTGTTAATTATAATAACGCCCGACTTAATAAGACGTTCATATACCCTTTCGTATCTGTCCTTAAATTCTGCCTTATTATCCCTTACTCTGCTTTCATGATTACCATTTGAAAAATATATTCTATACTTTTTTGCAAGTCTGTCCACAAAATCCAGCACCTGATTACTGTCCGAATCCACATAGCGGGTAATAAGGTCACCTGCAAAAACAATACAGTCCGGTGCCTCTTTATCAATTTTTTCATAAAGCTCTGTCAGTGAAATACCATATATATTATCATGCAAGTCACTTAGCATGGCTATTTTATAACCCGAAAATGACCTTGGAAGCTTCTCATCCTTAATGTCATAATGTGTACACTTAATTTTTTTCATTTTATTAATCCTTAATATGTCATTTTTTATTTTTTTGCATATACTAACTACGACAACTCTATAATTCTATCATATAAGAGGTGTAAATTGAAACTACTTTTTGAAATACTTGCTTTTCACAAAAAATATAAGGAAGACAAGGTAGCTTTGTATGCCGCCCAGTCCTCCTTCTTTATCATTGTAAGTTTCTTTCCGTTTTTAATGCTTCTGCTGTCAATCCTTCAGTACACAAGCATTCGTGAAAGCTACCTGCTGTCGCTGGTTAACAGCACACTTCCCCTAAAAATACAGCCTCTGATAATAACACTTATCAGCGAAATATATGCCTCTTCTTCTGTAACACTCACCTCCATCACTGCCATATCTGCAATATGGGCAGCCGGAAAGGGCTTTGTCTCGTTAATCAGAGGTCTTAACAATATATATGGTACAGAAAGCAGGGCTCGCAATTTTTTCATGCTAAGAATCTATTCTATACTATATACACTAGGACTGATACTAATTATCTGCATTGCATTGTCCGTTATTATATTCGGAAACCATATACTCATATTCATTAAAAATAACTGGCCACTGCTTGGAAGTCTTATTTCATATATTTTAAAGTTCAGACTTCTGCTGCTGATATGTGCACTGACACTGTTTTTCTTAATTGTATACACATATATCCCTAACCGCAAAACCTCATTTGAAATAGAGCTTCCCGGAGCTGTATTCGCCAGTCTTGGATGGATTATATTTTCTTATGCCTTTACCATATACATTGAATTTTCCGGCAGTCTTAACGCAATATACGGCAGCCTGTCAACACTTGTAATAATTATGCTGTGGTTATATATCTGTATCAATATCCTTTTTATTGGAGCCGTATTAAATGCAAGTGCCTGCGACAAAGCATCGTAGGCACAGCATACCAAATTCTATTCTTCCAGATAAATATTATCAACACTTATTCCCTGATAGAAAAATTTAAGAATTTCATCATATTTCATTCCATTTTTAACCATAGTCGATACTGCATTCTGGCTCATACCAATGCCATGACCATAACCGCCTCCCAACAGCTTATAACCTATTAACATATCCCCTTCATAGATTTTCTCCAAACATGCATATGCACTTGGCAAAATATAAAATGTAGTGGTTTCTCCTGTATTTGTTGTTATCAGATTATCTCCTGGTCCAAGAATATATCTTATATTTAGCTCTCCTGTAACCAGATACTCTCTTTCACTTCCGATAATCTTAAGCTGTTTTATCGCCCCGCTATTACTGCGCTCCACAACCTCAAGTCCGTACAACTCTCCAATATCGGTAATTTCCTTTGAAATCCAGCTGCCATTCTCATCCTTAGTCAGAATCGCACCGGCATCAAGCGAATATCTCTGTGGGAGGTACTCATTAATCCTGTCTCTCAGATATTCCAGCTCCATTTCAACACTCCAGCGGTAAAAGGCAAATTCATAATCATAATCGGTGACATTTTTACTACTGATAAAATTATAAAAGGCATTTTCATCTGATAAGTCAAGCACATTTGCAACAGGATTAGCCGCCTTTGCAACATACATACTATGCTGTGCTATATCTCCGTTCCATAATGAAACATCCGACAGATATCCACACGAGGTAGAAAAATAGTAAGCCGCAATCACCTGTTCATTTTTACTTATTACCTCTCCATAGGTTTCCTTCACCGCCTGTGTGGAATCCGGCTGTGCTTCTATATTATTATACACCTGAAAATTAACACTATCATCCACATGGGCACCATACATTCTATATGTATTATTCACAAGGTGATTGTAGGCGTAGCTTCTGGCACATACAGCCTGAACCTTAAGAGCCTCAACCCCGAATTTAACCGGCATCTCACTTGGAACCACATAATTAAGATAGTCCTCCAATGGAAGCTCATTAATAACAAGCAGCTTATCTCCCTCCGATACAATCTCTAATTCACCACAATAATACGGATTACCATAGGAACGTTCTATTGTAAGAAGTTTTACAGAATTATTAATACCGCCTGCTTTTATAATACATCTTCCCTCCTCTGTCAGAAAATCCGAACCCGGATATATATCCACCAGCTCATTTGCTTCATATTCATACACACCCTCTCCGTTAGTAATTGTAAAATCCACATCAGAGGTAATTGTAACACGCTCATGAAAAACCGATTGATAGTTCGTATCCATAATCAGTACTCTGATATCATCAGCCACCAGTTCCTTATTAATTATGGCAGCACATACTTTTCCTCCTGCCACAACAAAATCAGACAGCTCATAGCCTACAAGAATATCATTTATGGAATTCATCTCAAGAACCCCATAATTCTTATACACATTAAAGCTTTCAGCTATAGGTATTGAACCATACCCCTCCAGCACAAGAGTATCATTACTTATTCTTAACACCTTGCCTGTAACAGTCTCCTCCTTTATTGCAAGATTAGTCACCTTTCCATT
>JAZQLB010000226.1:0-6344 GCA_045542475.1 Lachnospiraceae bacterium
CACAGAACGACATGGCTACGATCCGACTTGCTGTGTACAAAAAAGACACAGGTAACGCATAGGCATGTAAATTTCCCTAACTACATTCATTCCGTAATCAGATTTACGTGCTTATGCACCACTTGTGTCGTCATGTACTTAAACTTTATTTTTTTAGCTTGTGTAGTGTAACATACTGTCTTTGCAAATGTCAAGACAGTAATTGTCTGATTTTTTCGAAAACAAATTAAAATATTCATTCTTAACCACTTGCCCGATTGCAATTCAACTCACTTTGTAGTAAAATATTCATATATTAGGTTTCTAATTTAGGAGATGTTTTTATGATAAAATATAAGCATAATAAGAAAAGGTTTATAGTTTTAATAATCGTGGTTATTATTTCAGTATTTGCCATTATTCAGTCACGAAGCCTTATTACCAGTGAGATTCAGGTTCAATTATTTGGTAATCTTAAGGATGTTGCCATCCAGAATAAAATTACCATGGAGAATCTCCTTAATGATAAGCTTGAACTGTTAATACATATCTCAGAGCATATAGACTCCGTTGACACCTTGAAATTTGATACTGAGAATGATATTTTACTAACCGTTGACTGGCTCAAAACCTTTAATGAAATATATGGTTTTAAACGTATGGGCTTCATATCAGCAGAAGGAATTGCTTATACTACTGACGGATACCAGTCTGTCTTAATGGATGAGCCATACTTTATGGGAATGGAAGGACATTCACATATATCCCGTACATTAACCGATGCTGTTGGTACCGAAGAGCCTATTAATGTATTCAGTACTCCTATTTTCTCTAAGGAGGATAATAGCGTAATCGGTGTATTATTTGCTACATACCGGACAGAATCCTTTAAGGAGTTATTGAATATTGACTCCTATGATGGTCAGGGCTTCAGCTATATTATTATGGGTGATGGAACTGTTATTACAGATTCTGTCCAGTCACCTCTTTATGGTACAACCAATGTATTTGAAACCCTCCTTGAGTATTCGGATAAAAATATCCCTGCGGTCAACCGCTTAAAGGAAGCCATTAAGAATAAAGAAAGCGGCTATGATACCTTTATTACAATCAATGAAAGATCCCTATACTACACACCAATAACAGTCGATGCCTTTCACGAAACATGGTATCTGCTGACAATTGTTCCAGCACAGGTGCTTGAGCAAAAGACTGATTCGCTTCTGCTTTATCAGGAAATACTTATACTAGTTATTATTATATCCATAACCTGTCTCGTATTATATTTTATTTATACATACAGAAAAGATGCCCGTTTATTAAGCAATCTGGCATACCTCGACCCTCTTACCAATGGTTCTAATACCCATGCCTTTTACGAATGGCTAAAAAATATTGATAATCCTAATGGCTACATTATTTCCGTGGATTTAAATGATTTTAAGCTTGTAAACTCTGTATGCGGCATAGCTAAGGGTAACGAAACCATTAAATGTATCTGGGATATAATTGACAAATCACTTACTGATGGCGAGCTTGCGGCACATATCGGCGGCGACCATTATGTTATGTTTTTAAAAGAGGATAACAAGGATGCTGTTATTAAACGTATAAAAGAAATCAGCAGTCAGATTGAAGAACTTTCTGATACGCTTAATATAATTAATATTATTCCATATTTCGGAATATATGAATATAATACTGCTGAGGGAACCGAGGAAAACTATAATCGTTCCAATCAGGCAAAGAAGCTGGTTAAAGGTAATAAGGATAAAAATTACGCATTCTATGAGGAGCTTGATTTAAATCTTATTATTGAGGAAAAGAACTTAATAGATTCCTTTAAATCAGCCATACAAAATGATGAATTTGAGGTATGGTATCAGCCAAAATATCACAGCAGTCCTGATGGCGATGCCCAAATAGTCGGTGCAGAGGCACTGGTGCGCTGGCGAAAATCTGACGGAACCTTAATTCCACCTTACCGCTTCATTCCTCTTTTTGAGCGAAATGGTATGATTATTACTCTTGATGAATACATTTTCCGTAAGGTGTGCATGCAGCAGAAAAACCGCGAAATGGAAGGACTTAAGCTTTTCCCTGTATCGGTTAATATTTCCCGTGCCAGCTTATATTATGGTAATATCGTTGAGCGTTATAAGGAGATACTTAAAGCTTGTAAAATAACACCTGACCTTGTACCTTTGGAAATCACGGAAAGTGCTACAATTAATAACGGACAAATCCAGTCCTTAGTACATGATTTCCATGATGCCGGATTTCCTCTGCATTTAGATGATTTTGGTAATGGCTACTCTTCTATTGCTACCTTAAATCTTATTCCGTTTGATACACTTAAGCTGGATAAGAGCTTAGTAGACTTTATAGGAGACAAAAGCGGCGAACTGCTTATAACCTACACCATCAAGCTTGCCCAAAGCCTCGGCATGAAAATCACTGCTGAGGGTGTTGAAACCAAGGAGCAGGTAGAATTCCTTAATCATTTAGCTTGTGACGAAATACAGGGATATTATTATTCCAAGCCATTGCCGCTTATGGATTTTGAGCTGTTAATTAATGAACAGCTTGCATAAATTTCAATACAAAAAGCTATAACACAAGCCCGGATATATGTCAGTATAAGACAACATCCGGGCTTTTACCATGTCATACATTATTCGTTTTTAACAATAATCTTCATTCTGTCTTTTTTCCATGGTACACCATTGTATATAACCATATATATCATTAATAAGAAAAATACAAAAGCATATTATCATAGACAAATATTTAAAGTCAGAGCCACCTGCCATAATCCATAAAATTATAAGCACAATATCATTAAGTGCATACCACAAGGCGTAATATTTGCTTCTAAGCATTGTAAGGCTTGCCGCCATAAAGCTTGTTGTAATTGATACAGTACTCCATATCAGATTTGCCGTATTAAAATATTTCAGAATAAAATAAAAAGCTACTGTTACCACAACTGCCGCAAGAGCCAATAACGCAAAACCTGCTCTACCGATTTTCCTCACCTTAACCTCATTATCCGAATATGGATTACGAAGCCATGTTATAACTGCCATAAGGGCAATCGGTGCCGTCATTCCTAAATATGTAATCATTTCACCATAATATCTGCACTGATAAGAAATATAGGCGTAAAAAAGGCTGAATATCATTGTTATTATCTGACCGAGAACATCCCCCTTTGCCACAAAAATAAGCCCTGTGGCACCAATCAGCGAAGCAATAAGCGACATATAGTCCTGTGACCCTGAAGCCACAAAGCTGATAATTATTACCGATATTGAACCTCCTAAAAGCCTCCTTTCAAAACAGGACAGATTTTTAAATGATTTAACTATATTCATTGAATAAGCTCCCTTCATATCGACCTTTACCAAAGCCTTATATAACATTCTCAAAACAAAAAGCATCCAAAAGCATATCTTCTAAGACCTAATGATATGCTCCTGAATGCTTTTTGCATTCACTACCCGGTGGCAGTAAACATTTTTTAACTATAACAATTATATCATTTTCCGATTAGAAATCAACCTCAGTACCATAATAGATACATGTAAATAACTTCTCCATTGTAGCAGGGTCAATAGCTCTTGGATTAGAGCCTGTACAAGCATCGCCTACTGCTCTCTCAGCAATACCGGCAATCTTCTCCTTAAACTCATCCTCCTTAATACCAAATTCCTTAAGTGTAGCAGGAATCTGTAAAATTCTGTTAAACTCATCAATCTTATCGCAAAGTGCATTAATAAGTGACTGCTCTGATGCCCCTGCAAGACCTACCTTACGTGCAATCTCAGCATAACGCTTAGCTGCAACAGGGTCCTTCGCATTATACTTAATAACGTATGGTAAGTACATACCATTAGCAAGACCATGTGTAATATGTCCTGTTGAGAATGCTGCACCTGTCTTATGTGCCATAGAATGAACAATACCAAGTAAAGCATTGGAGAATGCCATACCTGCTAAGCACTGCGCATCATGCATCTCGGCTCTTGCCACCTGATTACCCTTAAATGAAGCTGGAAGATAATCGAATACCATCTCAATTGCCTGAATAGCAAGTGGGTCTGTATATACACAATGTAATGTAGAAACATATGCCTCAATAGCATGTGTAAGAGCATCCATACCTGTATATGCAACCTGATGTGCAGGAAGCTGCTCAACTAATTCAGAATCAACGATAGCTACGTCAGGAGTAATGTTAAAGTCAGCAAGCGGATACTTAACACCCTTCGCATAATCTGTAATAACTGAGAATGCTGTAACCTCTGTAGCTGTTCCTGATGTAGATGGAATTGCGGCAAACTTAGCCTTCTGTCTTAACTCAGGGAAATTAAATGGAATACAAAGTTCCTCAAAGGTAACCTCCGGATACTCATAGAAAGCCCACATAGCCTTAGCTGCATCGATTGGAGAACCACCACCCATTGCAACAATCCAATCCGGTTCAAATGCACGCATAGCTTCTGCGCCTCTCATAACTGTTTCTACTGATGGATCCGGCTCAACGCCTTCAAATACGTCAACCTCCATACCTGCTTCCTTTAAATAGCCGATAGCCTTATCAAGGAAGCCCTGGCGCTTCATAGCTCCGCCTCCGACTACTAAAATAGCCTTCTTTCCCTTAAGATTCTTAAGCTCTGCAAGACATCCCTTTCCATGGTATACGTCTCTTGGTAATGTAAATCTACTCATGTTTTTGCCACCCTTTCTTATAATTAACTAATTGCCCTCTGATGATATATGTATTATTTTCAGAGCATTCTATTGTTAATTATTTATCAAAATTTTACACTATTTAGAGTGATATTTCAATAGTTTTTGACAAATAAATTCATTTTTTGCATACTTTTTTGTGTGTTTTGACGTAACTCCTTATAAATCATTGATAATTTTCTGCCTTATGTTTTTTGCTCTTTTAAAATTTTCGTATTTTTATAAATTTTTTATACAAAATATGCACTATTCTATGTTATAATGAACATACATTATTAATAAGAAAGGATTTTGATGCAAATGTTATCTATCAGTTCAAAATTTAAAGAGAAATTTGCCGAAACCCTAAAGGCTGTATTCCCTATACTTGCCATTGTATTGCTGCTCTGCTTTTCAATTGCACCAATACCACCAAGTATACTGATGACCTTTTTAATAGGCGCCATCCTGTTGATTATTGGAATGCTGCTTTTTAACGTAGGTGTAGAATTATCCATGACACCTATGGGTGAGCGTGTTGGTACGATTATGACCAAATCAAAGAATGTCTTTGTAGTCATACTTATCAGCTTTATTATGGGCTTTGTAATTACCATATCAGAGCCGGATTTACAGGTACTTGCACAGCAAGTTCCATCAATACCTAATATGGTGCTTATTCTGGCAGTTGCACTGGGCGTTGCTGTATTTTTAGTACTTGCCCTGCTTCGTATGCTGTTTGGAATACCGCTTTCATATTTGCTTGTTGCATTTTACTTAATAATATTTGCTATTACACCATTCGTTCCAAAGGATTTACTGGCTGTTGCTTTCGACTCCGGCGGTGTTACTACCGGTCCAATGACGGTTCCGTTTATTATGTCCTTCGGTATTGGTGTTGCTGCCATCCGAAATGATAAGCATGCAGAAAACGACAGCTTCGGTCTTGTTTCCATGTGCTCTATCGGACCAATCGTGGCCGTACTTATTCTTGGAATGATATACAGACCTGAATCAAGCGAAGCCGTATCTGAAGCAATACCTGTTATTGACAATACTGTTGATTTATGGAAGCTGTTTGCGGTAGAATTCCCTACATACATTCATGAAATGGTTGTTTCACTGCTTCCAATCATTATATTTTTCCTATTATTCCAATTAGTTTCAAGGGATATTAATAAGCGAAGCCTGATTAAGATTGGTGTTGGTCTCATATACACATATATTGGTCTTGTGCTATTCTTGACCGGAGTTAATGTAGGCTTTATGCCGGCAGGTAACTATCTGGGTCAGACTATTGCCGGACTTGATTATGCATGGATTATAATTCCTATCGGTATGCTTATTGGTTACTTTATCGTACAGGCAGAGCCTGCTGTATTCGTACTTACCAAACAGGTTGAGGAAATGACCTCCGGTGCCATCTCAGCCAGAGCAATGGGACTCAGCTTATCAATTGGTGTTGCAACCTCTGTAGGACTTGCCATGATAAGAGTATTAACAGGAATATCCATAATGTATTTATTAATTCCGGGATATTCCATAGCACTTATATTAACATTCTTTGTACCAAAGATATTTACTGCTATTGCATTTGACTCCGGTGGTGTTGCATCAGGACCGATGACCGC
>JAZQLB010000227.1:0-11441 GCA_045542475.1 Lachnospiraceae bacterium
AAGCAAAATAACTTTTCCAACCGTAAAAAATATGCTATACTTGAACAAAATAAAATTGGCAGTATGCTGCAACAGAAAGGAATATATATGAGCAATCAGAATGATGAGTATATGAATGATTTTGAAGGAGGAACCGTAACTCTTGAATTAGAGGGCGGCAATAGTGTTGAATGCGAGATTCTTGCTGTATTTCCTGTTGGTGAGAAGGATTATATCGCACTTTTACCTATGACAGATAATGAAGATGGCAGCGAGGTATACTTATATGAGTACCTTGAGGATGAGGAGGGTAATCCTTCACTCAACAACATTACTGATGATGAGGAATATGAAGCTGTTGTTGATGCCTTTGACGAGCTTATGGACGAGGCTGAATACAATGAATTACTTGCTGATGACGAGGACTAATTATTTAAGAGGCTGTTTTTCAGCCTCTTTTCTCTTTATTTTTTCCTATATCCTGATGGTAATTCCAGAACACCTGCCTCATACACAAAACGGCTGGGCGCTGTTTTTTTATTGTACCTTTCTGCAGTAGTATAGATATACAGCTGTTTTTTTGCCCGAGTCATTGCCACATAAAACATTCGTCTTTCCTCTTCCAAATCGCTGTCTAAAACGGCTTTCTTATGTGGTGCTGAGCCTTCTATGGCATCAATAATGAAAACTATATCAAACTCCAAGCCCTTGGAGCTATGCATGGTAGTAAGTGTAACAAGATTGCCTCCATCAGTAGGAATATTCCTTACAACCTTACGATACTCGTCCATTGCCCTATACCATTCTTCAAAGGTATTATGCTCTCTTGCACTTTCATGAATCTCATTTATGACATCGGTCAGCTCTTCAAGATTAATCCCCTTATTTATGGCATATTCTGAAAGATATTCATCATAGCCTATTCCACGACGTATATAGTTAACAGCCGCATATGGATTAAGGTCTCTAAGCATTTTTAAATCGTAATTTAATTTCTCAATTCTATCAACCATCCATGGTTTTTCTTCGTAATATTTGCACAGATTATCCAGGTTAATCTCCATATCAGTAAGATAATCCCTGCCAATATACCTTTTAGGTCTGTTCATAATCTGAATAAAATCATTTCGATTACTTTCCCCTGTTGCAACCCTTATATATGCCAGAATATCCTTTGCAATCCAATGTTCAAATATATCTCTCATACTGTCCTTAAGCCTAAAGGGAATATTATTTTCCATCAGCTTTCGTACAAGGGAACCTATTCCGCCTGCACTTCTGTACAAAACAGCCACATCCCGATACTGTACCCGTCCTGAGGTACACATCATCCTAATCTGCTCTGCCACATCAGTATACTCATCTATAAAATCCTTTACCTGTCTGCATATAACCGGACTTCCGGCTCCGTTAATTGTCTGTATATGCTTTTTATAACGCTTACCATTCACACTAATCAGTCTGCCCGCTGCTTCAACAATATTCCCGGTTGAACGATAATTAATATCCAGTACAAGCTGTCTTGCATTAGGATAATCTTTAGTAAAATTAAGCATAATCTCCGGTTTGGAGCCTCTAAAGCCATATATACTCTGGTCATCATCTCCTACAATAAAAAGATTATTCTGCGGTGCTGCAAGAAGCTTTATTGTATCATATTGTATCTTATTAATATCCTGAAACTCATCTATCAGAATATACTTATATTTTTCCTGCCACGCTCCAAGAATATCAGGGCGCTGACTCAGCAGTTCATATGTATACACCAGCATATCGTCAAAATCTATCAGTCGTCTGCTTTTTAATGCATATTCATAATCAGAATATATTTTTCTAAAGGCTTCTGCCGGACAATTAACAGCATAGTAATTGGACAGATTAATACATTCTGATTTTACCTTTCCAATCTCCCCTAATATATTGCTTAAAAATTCCTGCTCATCCTCTATCTCAAGCTCATGTCGGGCAACAGCTTGTTTTATCAGCTGATAGCGTTCCTCATCCTTGATTATATTGGTAGCCGAAAAATTATATGCAAATTTAAGAATTGTAAAAAAGACCGCATGAAAGGTTCCAAAGGTAATATTTCTAATATCCTTATAGTCCATCTTTTCCATAAGACCGGCAAATCTATCCTTCATCTCTCTTGCTGCCGCTTTGGTAAAGGTAATAACCAGAATATTCTCAGGTTTTACACCACTCTCTATAAGAGCCTTTATTCTCATGGTTATGACTGTTGTTTTCCCTGAACCCGGTCCTGCCATAACTAACATAGGACCATCCTTATGCCTTACTGCCTTTTCCTGTGCTTCATTCAATCCCATATATTTCACTCCCGAACAAATATTAGTACTATTATATAACATATTTTCGGTTCAAAAAAGAGGCTTTTTTATTAAAAAAGGAGCTTCGCTCCATAGTTTTACCAAACCATTTTGCGAAAGCTCCCATATAAGCCTATTTTCTGCCCACGAAGGTTGCACACTCTGTTTCATCAGAAATTCTTGCATGACCTCCGGTCACATCTACACGCTTGGCTGTACATCTGTTATTATCGTTATATCTGCATCTTACTGCCTCACACTCAATCCCTGTTGCTCTCTTAGGCTCATTATTGCAGGCATTTGTTGCTCTACCGCTTCCTGCTTCACAATAAGAAGCACAGCAGGTACTGGCTGAATTTACTGCCTGATTGCCGCCAACCTTAATCGTATCCTTCTTACAGCAATTGCATTCATTATACGCACAGGTTTTTACACTGCAAGCTAAATCTGTCATTGTATACCTCCTTAATAATGTTTATAAAACACTATTAGTGTATACAAAGCAATATCGGCTATTCACATAAGAGAAATAATGAAAAAAATGCCAAATAACACCGGCTGATGCACTATGTATATAGCCATGGTATGCCGTCCAATAAAAGAAAGCGGTCTGCAGAAATTCTTATACAGTATCTGTGGCAATTGCTTTAACCTGAATATATATCCACCAGCCGCTCCTGCCATAAAAAGAAAACCCCATGGAAGCAGAGGATAATAATCTGCTGAATAATACGGTCCCCTAAATCCAAAAAAATACATTGGAAGACTTCCATATAACGCTGACCACATAGGAATTTTTATCCCTGCTATACCTATATAACCATAATATACATTAAAAAATGCCATAAACAACCCAAAGCAAATAATCATCAGTAATAATCTTACTGCAAGTCTGCCAATACAATATTCATTTCCATTTTTTAAGCACTTGTTCACAAGCCATTGACCAATTCCATAAATAAGCATCATCGCTCCCAACAAATGTAGTATTCCAAATAATATTTGCTGAGATGGCATTATAATACAGGTAACCAGTGTAAAAACACACGCGACACCCAAAGTCTTAAATCCTCTTTTAATATTATTTCTTGAAAAATTACAGGATATTCCTGAAATAAAAATCAAACTTCCCGACATTACATCCCTGATAGCTGAAAACCAGTCCGAATACAAATAGTCAATCTCATATCCCAATATATCATTTAAATCATACATAAAGTGATAATATACCACATAAATAATTAAAATACCTCTGATTATATCAATAATATGTATTCTTTTTTGCCCTGCCCTTGCAGTGCCCTTAACCTCTGTCATTATACATTCCTTCCATCCGTAAAGCCATCATATCTATTATACCACTTTATTTTACTATACATGCTTATTTTTTGCAAAGCCTTTCCCTTGCGTACCTTTCTTTATACATAATATATTATCGATGAGCCTTTTATACATAAAAAAATTGACAATCCACTTCTACTGCATTAAACTTAAAAAGTCTGCAAACTCACAGGTTCTGCCACGCAGATTAATAGGGAATCAGGTGCAACACCTGAACGAACCCGTCGCTGTAAGGGAACAGTCCTTTTATATGCCGGAAGTCACTGAAGCAATTCGGGAAGACTAAAAAAGGATGCCAACGCCCAAGTCAGAAGACCTGCCTGTGAACTGATACTTAACCTCTACGGGTAATTAGAGGCAGCATTACTGACAAGCCCAAGGCTGTCACAGACAAACACCAGCGTTAAGGTGAAATCCAAAAAAGAATTAACGCAGAAATGAGGAAAGCAATGAATAAGAAAACAAAGAAAGTTGTTTTCGGTATCGTAGCTTTAGTCCTTGCCATAGCAGCTCTGGCACTGCTCTATCTGGCATTTGCACCAAAGCCTAAAAATATCGGAAGCACTAAAAAAATCACTGTAACCGTAGTATACGCTGATGAATCCACTAAGGATTTTATCATCAACACCAATGAGGATTATTTACGTGGTGCCCTCGAAAAAGAGAAGCTCATATCCGGAAGCGAATCTGAATACGGACTTTTTGTAACAACCGTAGATAATGTAACCGCAAGTGATGCAGACAGACAATGGTGGGCATTCTATCTTAATGATGAGATGCTTATGACCGGCGTAGATACAACTCCGGTTAACGACGGTGACCATTTCACAATAGCTTTAGAAGTATATTAATATGAAAAATAAAACCTTTGAAATCGTATTAATGGGATTTTTGGGTGCTATTGCTTATATATCCCAGATTGCACTAAGCTGCCTCCCAAATATAGAAATAGTTTCCATTCTATTTTTAGTATACACCAAGGTATTCGGTAAAAAAGCCCTTTTTCCCATATACCTTTTTGTAATGCTTGAAGGACTGTTGCACGGCTTTAGTTCATGGTGGTTTATGTATTTGTATGTATGGGCTGTTTTATTTGCCATTACAATGCTGTTTCATAAAAATAATTCCATAATTATATGGGCAATAATAAACGGTGCCTTTGGCTTATGCTTTGGAGCTCTTTGTTCGATTTTATGGAGTGTAATGTATGGTATCGGCTCCGGCTTTGCCTATTTTATAAGTGGAATCCCCTATGACATTCCCCATTGTATTGGCAATTTTGTTACCGCTCTGGTTCTATACCAACCGCTATATGCTATACTTAGCAAGGTTAAGAATTCAATTGAATAAAAGTTGCCACAAAACCGCAACAAAAAAATATCAGGAGCTTGTGAAAGAAACATGAATGTGGCTTTCACAGACTCCTGCTTTTTCATTATTATGTTCTCTTTTTCTATTTTTTGATAACTTCGTACTTATATAATAAATTACTTGTAAAATCCCTCAATTTGACGTAAAATATTATTAATATTATAAGCATGTGTGAATATACACTTCGGATCGGAGGAACTTATGAGTGAAAAATATGTTGCTTATGTTGGTTCGTATACTCATGGTAAAAGTAAAGGAATAACTATTCTTGATGTAGATGTAGCTGAGGGACGAATGACATATAGAAGTGAAGTTGAGGTTAATAATTCATCTTATCTTATTATCTCGCATAGCGGCAAATATCTATATTCTATCGTTGATGAGGGAATATCAGCCTTTAGAATTCTTTCAGACGGTAATCTTGAACTGATTGCCACCACCGGAATACAGGGAATGCGTGGTTGCCATCTTGCCCTGACAAAGGCAGATGACTATATTTTTGTTTCCGGTTATCATGATGGTAAGATTACAGTTCTTGCAATTAATGAGGATGGTTCTGTAGGCAAGATTACCAGCGAAATCTTCCATAAAGGTATGGGAAGTATCGCAGAACGTAATTTCAGACCTCATGTTAATTGTTCTGCGCTTACACCTGATGAGAATCTGTTATGTGTATGTGACCTTGGGATGGATCAGGTTAAGGTATATGAATTTGATAAGGCAACAGGCAAGTTAGATCTTATTGAAATAGTACGCTGTCAGCTTGAGTCTGCGCCTCGTGATATGACCTTCAGCCCTGACGGACGTTATGCTTATGTCCTTTGTGAGCTTAAGAATTTCATTGAGGTATTCAGCTATAATCCGGAAGCAAAAACCAACCGATTTGAGCTTGTCCAGAATATATTTACCGTAAGAAAGGGGCATAAGGAGAATACTGCTGCTGCTGCCCTACAGATAAGTAAGAACGGTGATTACATATTCTGTTCTAATGCCGGCGATGATAGTGTTACTATTTATAGTGTTAATAAGGAGACCGGCGTACTCTCACTCAAGTCAAGTCTCCCTATAAGTGGTCGCTACCCTAAAGACATTGCTCTTTTCCCAGACGAAAAACACCTTGTCAGCATCAACCACGAATCAGGTAGTCTTACCTTCTTTACAATCGATTATAAAAAATGCCTGTTAGTAATGAACGGACGACCTATCAGAATTGATACACCTAACTGCATGGCATTGCATAAACTAATATAAAGCAAATCTAACAACAATCCCTTAGAATGCAGACATACCACTGCAATCTAAGGGATTTTTTATCTTTCTCCACCAAATGCTTTACGACAATAAGGACGACTGATGTCTCAGCCGCCCTTATTTGTAACATAAGCTATGAAATTAATTATTAATTTTTTTGCGCTTATCAGTAAACTGCATTACTGCAAATGCACCTAAGGCAAGTACTAATAATACAAGATACATACCTGCATTAGAGTTATCGCCTGTATCAACATCAGCTTCAACCTCACCGGCTCTTGTCTCTACATCAGCTTCAACCTCTGCACTTGGTGCCTGGTTTGCCGACTGTGTAGGAGCCTGTGTCTCATTCTGGGCAGGAGCCTGTGTCTCCACCTCAGGATTTGTAAGACTTGTTGGAAGAACTTCATTTGTTAATACATAATCAGAACAATGATTAATACCTGCACTGAATACGCCTGCTGCTACAGTACCCTCTGCTACAAGCTCAAACTTAGCACCACTCTCATTATAGTGATAGAAGTATAACTTCTCGCCATTGTTAAAATACTTAGCTACGTCAAGCGTGATTGTTGTATTAGCAGGAAGCTTGCCTTCATGCGCAAAGCTAACTGTTACAATCTTGCTCTTAAGACCGGCTACAGCCTGATTAATGGCATCAACCTTAGCACCAATCTCAACATTCCAGTTCTTAAACTTATTAAAGTCAATTGAAGTATTCTTAGCAAATGACCATGCATAATCTCCACAATCAATTGCAATGTCCTTCAACTTAAGTAACAGCTTAATAAAATATCTAGCCATTGCTGAAAGCTCGCCTGCTAACGCATCATAGTTAATTTCAACCTTAACACCTGATGTAATCTTCTCAATAAGGTTAAGCACATCCTTAAGAGTCTTGATATCCTTAAGAGATATTCTGATTACATCCTCTGATGGCTCTTCCGGCTGTGTAGGAGCTTCTGTAGGTTCCTCTGTTGTTGGCTCCTCTGTTGAAGGCTCTTCTGTTGTTGGCTCCTCTGGCTGTGTTGGCAGTTCTTCATCAACTACAAGGTCAGATGTATCCTTAGAAGCGGTTCCTGTCATTACCGCACCAACATTATCTGCTGCTGCATCTGTAAGCTCAAGAAGACCGTTCATATTGATTGTACCATCTGCATTTCTTGTAATAAGCTCTGCTACATTCTCTGTGTCATATCTTACAAACCAGCTTGTATCAGCCTTATCTCCATTGCTGTTAGCTGTAACAGTACCATCAAAGTAGTAGTTAGTTACACCATATACCTTTGAAGTATCCTGTGTACCCTTTAACTTAAACTGCTCAGCTACTGTATTTGAAGTCTTGATTGATAAAATACCATCAGCCTCAAAATCAGTGTTTACTGCATCATTTGTGTAGAATGCAACATTGTATGAACCATTGTTAAATGCTGTACTGTTCTTAACAATGATATCCGGACAGCTGTTTGAATCAAAGCCCTTAGACTTATTATCAAATGCAACGCTGTTGATTAACTGATGGTAGCCTGAAATACTTGAACCACCCATCTTAAAGCCGTTACCATTTCCAGCATTAATCTCATTGCCATTCTCATCAAGGTCATAACCATTCTTAAATGCAATAGAATTCTTAATTGTTACTGAACCGATTGGACCTGACTCAACCTTAGCAAAGAGGTCCCAACCGTCATCTGCGTTGTATGCTGCGATACATCCGTCAAATACGTTTCCATCACCAATTGTTAACTTAGCTGCAAATCCGTCTGCATCCTCGTAGCCCTTGTCTGCATTAAGGTAAGATGTACAGTTAAGAATTGTATTGTATGATGGCCAATCCTCATAAAGGTCTGTTCCCATTAATCGGCTAATCTGGATACCAGTATTACCATTTCTGTATGCATTAATCTGGTCAACTACATTGTAGCTTCCTGAAATCTGAAGACCCTTCTGCGCATCTGCTGACTTAGTCACATCAAAGCCCTGTAAGTACCAGTAATCACCACCGATTACCATACCTGCACAGTTTCCACCAAAGTCAAATACAGGTCTTTCTGTTGCTTTAGGATCAGCAATCATGTAAATCATGTTATCTGCTGTTCCATCAATTCCTCTTTCAACTCTTACTGTTGAAGCAAGGTTGTATGTACCGCCTGCAAGAACGATTGTCTGTCCTGCTGCCACATACTTAACTGCTGTATAGATATCTACAGGATTTGCCTTTGAGCCATCACCATTAGCTGTGCCTTCCGGTGATACATGGATATTCTTTCCTGCAAAAGTCTTGTATGAAACTGAATGAGTAAAGGTTACAGTCTCATATGAGCTTAACTCCTTATACTCACCCGGAACATAATCTGCATCCGGTGTAAATGTTACCGTAAAGCTGTTATCTCCAAGATTAATCTTTGTCTCAAACTTATTCTTTGTGTTAGCAGTTACATGAACGCCATCAACTACTACTGTGCCATCTGCTGCCTTAATTGTAAGTGTACCATCTGCATTACCATAGTATACTAACTCGTAATCTGATGAGTTAGCTGTAGTTGCTGACTCAATTGTATAAGATGGTGTTACATACTCAATCTCTCTGTCAGCTGCTGCCTCATCATCCTCAGGAGCAATTGTTGTAAGAGTCATATCTGATACTGTAATCTTAGCATTTCTTGATGCAAAGAAACCAATGTAGATATTCTCTGAATCCAACTGTGTTAATGCTGTTCTTTCAAGGTCATAGAAAAGCTCACTTGTTGTGTTACCTTCCATGTCAGTGTAGCTTACAATATAACCTGTGTTATTTCTCTGAATTGTGAAAATAAATTCTGTTACTGTGTTCTCTACTGTGCCTGTTGGCTCTGCTGTGTAGTTACCTACGATATTGTATGTACCTGCACCAGCTGATGCGCAGCTTGACTCAAGTGTGTTCATAACTGACGAGAACTTAGATACATCATTAAGTAATCCATTAGTCATGTTGTCAAGTGTTGCACCTGTCTTAGCCTGTGCACCAATACCAAGCTTCATGGAAATCTTGCTGCCGGCATCTGATACCTGCTCGCCATCCCAGTAATACTCTACCTTGCTTACTACGCCCATGTATGAGTTATTCCAGAATGTGCTTGAATCACCATGTACACCAACTCTGTCGGCTGCCATAATACCAAAACCTTCCTGACCATTTGATAAAGTCCATTCATCAACAGTAATCTTAGCTGTTAATGTAAAGTTCTCTGTCTCAGGGTCAATAGCTGTATAGTAGAATGCAATACCATCTGTTGAAGCAGGAACAAGCTTACCCTTGCCACCCTGGCTCCAAATAGTTACTGAACCATTGTTAATATCACCAGAGAAACCATTTCCTGATGTATTTGTGCTTGAACCGAATGCTGCGAATGCCCATGCTCTCTTAGCATCCTCCGTTACAAGTACTGGTAACGAAGAGCTCTCTGACTTCTCAGTGCCTCTTACTGCTGTAATAGTAACATCATATGTTTCACCAACTGTAAGTCCTGCTAATACAATTGAAAGTCCTGTTGTTGTAGATGTAACATCTCCTGCTGTTACAATATAGCCTGTTGCCTCTGCAACCGCATTCCATACTGCTGTTACTGTACCGTTACCTGTGCTTGTTACACTAATAATAACCGGTGCCTCAAGTGGAAGAACAAATTCTACTATTGCCTCTGTACTTACCTTATTCTCCTCAGCCTCTCTAACAGCCTCTGCCTTGAATGTGTATGTGCCTGATGCATCTGGTGTAAATACTACACTTCCGCCATTTCCCTTTGCTGCAATATTCTTTGTATCAACTACCGTACCCTCAGCATTGTACATATTAACTTCAACGCTGTCAGCACCATCATAGCCGATTTCCATTGTTACATTAACTGTAATGTCATTTCCTTCTGCTACAGCCTCTGTAATTACAGGAGCTGCCACATTAGCCCAGTCTGCTCTTTCCGGCTTGCTTCCTGATACAGTTTCCTCAACCTCGATAGAAAGTACTCTTGCACCTCTATTGTATGTAGACTCAGGTGAGATTACTCTGTATGTTCCAGCTGTTAAACCTGTATAAGTCATTGTTGTACCAGCTGTTGTAGTTACCTCTGTAATACCCTCTGCGTTAGCAATTGTAGTGAATGTTCCATCTTCATTTACTAACACTAAAGCAACTGCCGATGTATTAGAGCTTCCTGTACTGCTCATTGAAACAACCACATCAGCTGTTCCCGTTACCGTAAACTCAATTGCACCTGTTGCTGCCTTACCTACCTCTACAGATGTTGTAAGACCTGTTGACGAACTAACTCTCTGGGTTACTGTTCCAACTACTGTAAAGTAGTCAGCATACTTTGTACCCTCTGCAATAGCAGTCTTATCAGCAACGCCTGTTGCATCAATTGCTGTTGCATCAAATACATAGTTGTTAATAACAACCTTTACCTCTTCCTTTTCTACTACAGTTGCACTGATTACTCTTGCACCTCTGTTATAGTCTGCATTTTCAGGAGAGATAATTCTGTATGTTCCTGCCACAAGACCTGTATATGTAAGTGTTGTAGCACTTGTTGTAGATACTGTTGTAAGACCCTCATTATTAGCAATTTCAGTTGTTGTTCCATCTTCATTTACTAATACTAACGCAACCGGTGAAGTATTAGAACCACCTGTACTACTCATTTCAATTGTTGCATCTGCTGTTCCCATTACTGTGAACTCAAGTGCACCACTTGCAGCCTTACCAAGCTCAATTGCTGTTGTTGTACCCTTTGATGAGCTGATTCTCTGGGTTACTGTTCCGATTACTGTGAAGTAATCTGCATATGTTGTACCCTCTGCAATAGCAGCCTTATCTGAAACTCCTGTTGCATCTATTGCTGTTGCATCAAATACATATTCTGTTGTTGTATATTCCTTCTCGTCATCTGATGGTTCATCCTCATCAGGAACTGTAATCTTACCATCAGGATATACAACTGTCATATCCTTGCCTTCAAATGGATTCCATGTTCCAAGGAAGGTCTCTACTGTAATTGCACTTCCATCAGCAAGTACCGGCTCAGTAATAACCTTTGACCAGTCTGCTCTTGCTGCTGAATTGTCAATTCCGTCAACCATCTCATATGTACCATACTCATATACATTATCAGATGTTCCACTAAGTGTTGAATTCCAGCC
>JAZQLB010000228.1:0-3458 GCA_045542475.1 Lachnospiraceae bacterium
TTGCTTGAAATAAAACTACTATTTTTAGAAAGGTGTGGCCGGATGAATAATTCAATTGTTATCAAAGGTAATAAGTATGGTATTGTGGTTGTTATGGACAATGATATTTCTTTTGCTGAATTGAAGGAATGTCTTGCTGAGAAATTCAAATCTGCATCTAAGTTCTTTGATAAAGCAAGTATGGCTATTTCATTTGAAGGAAGAAAGCTGTCTGCTACAGAAGAAAAGGAAGTGCTGGATATTATTGCTCAGAATTCGGATTTGAACATTGTATGTGTAATTGACAATGATGAGATGAAGGAGAACTATTTTAAAAAGGTTGTTGAGGACAAGTTAGAAGAGCTTTCATCGCAGACAGGTCAGTTTTATAAGGGAACCTTAAGAAGTGGACAGGTATTAGAGTCTGAAAGCAGCATAATTATTCTTGGTGATGTTAATCCAGGAGCAAGAGTTATTGCAAAGGGTAACATAGTAATCCTTGGAGCCTTAAAGGGACTTGTATATGCAGGTGCCAATGGTAATCAGGATGCATTTGTTGTGGCACTTGATATGATTCCTATGCAGATTAGAATCGGTGATATTATAGCAAGAAGCTCTGATGGTCCGCCAGCTAAGCCGGTTAAAACAGTTGATCCTAAGATTGCATTTGTTGAGGATGGTAATATCTATATAGAGAAGCTGGATAAGAATTCACTTTCTGATATCAGATTATAATATGGTACATATTTTTTAAAAAAAATATTGCTTTTATTACCAAAAAAAAGCATAATAAAACTATAAACTTTTTGGAGGAAGAAAAAAGATGAGCGAAGTAATCGTAGTAACTAGTGGAAAGGGCGGCGTTGGTAAGACAACAACATCTGCGAATGTTGGTACAGGTCTTGCAAAGCTTAATAAGAAGGTTGTACTTATTGATACAGATATAGGTCTTCGTAACCTTGATGTGGTTATGGGGCTTGAGAACAGAATAGTATATAATCTTGTTGATGTTGTAGAGGGTAACTGCAGATATAAGCAGGCGTTAATTAAGGATAAGAGATATCCTAACCTTTATCTTTTACCATCAGCACAGACAAGGGACAAATCATCTGTTACACCTGAGCAGATGACAGCTTTGGTTGAAGAATTAAAGGAAGAATTTGATTACATAATTCTTGACTGCCCAGCCGGTATTGAGCAGGGATTTAAGAATGCCATTGCAGGAGCCGACAGAGCGTTGGTTGTTACTACTCCTGAGGTATCAGCTATCAGAGATGCAGACAGAATTATTGGTCTTTTAGAGGCAAATGAGCTTAAGAGAACAGATTTAATCGTAAACAGAATCAGAATGGATATGGTTAAGAAGGGCGACATGATGTCTATTGATGATGTTGTAGATATTCTTTCAATCAACTTAATCGGTGCTGTTCCTGATGACGAGAATATTGTTATTTCTACAAATAATGGTGAACCACTAGTAGGGAATGATACCATGGCCGGACAGGCTTATATGAACATTTGTAAGCGTATTATGGGCGAGGAGATTCCACTTCTTGATCTTAGCGAGAAGTCAGGTCTCTGGGGCAAGTTAAAGTCTATATTCGCATCAAAGAAGTAATATAAGGAGGGTTATAAGGCATGAGTTTATTTGATATGTTCAAAAAGAAATCATCAGGTGATGTGGCAAAGGACAGACTTAAGCTTTTATTAGTATCTGACCGTGCTAATTGTTCAACTGATGTTATGGAAGCAATTAAGAATGATATAATTGCTGTAATTTCAAAATATATGGAAATAGATGCAACAGGGTTGGATATTCAGATTACACAGACAGAATCAGAGGGTGGAAACGGTGCTGTTCCAGCTCTTTATGCAAATATTCCGATTAAGGATATGAAGAATGGACAAAAAGCAAGCCATTAAGCGCAAAGAGTTTGTACCTTTAGCTAAATTAAAATCCTATAACATAAGAAATTATAACTTTCGACTAATACTTATTTTACTTGTAGTATGTGGTCTTGGAGTGGTAATTGTTGGAAGTGCCAGTGGGAGCAATGATGAGATGTTTAAGCAGGGCCTGGGTCTTATTATTGGTCTTGTTGGAATGGCAATAATTTCTTTGATAGATTATAATTGGATTTTAAAATTTTACTGGCTAATTTATGTGGCTATTATTGGACTGTTATTAGCAGTTGAGGTATTGGGTAAAGAATATTATGGAGCAAAAAGATGGATTTTTATAGGTAGTATATCTATCCAGCCATCAGAATTTGTTAAGATTCTGCTTATACTTTTTATGGCTAAATTTTTAACGGTTCATAAGGAGAGAATATCCAAGTTTGGTTTTCTTTTCATATTTGCCGGTTTAGTTGGCGTACCGCTTATGTTTATAGTTGGTCAGCCGGACTTGTCAACAACATTACTTACCAGCATGGTGATAGTGACAGTAGTGTATATATCTGGCTTAAGCTATAAGAAAATCGCTATTATATTAGCAGTTGCAGTACCTTTAGTTGCTGCCATGCTTATATATATACAGCAGCCGGACCAGAAATTATTAAAGACTTATCAGTTGAACAGAATTCTTTCATTCCTTTATCCGGAAGAATATGATGATTTAAGATATCAGCAGGAGAATTCAATGCTGGCTATTGGTTCCGGAAAGCTTCATGGTAAAGGTCTGTTTAATGATAGTGTGGATTCTGTTAAGAATGCGAATTATCTGTCTGAGCAGTCTGAAAGTGACTTTGTTTTTGCTGTTATTGGTGAGGAAATGGGCTTTATCGGAAGCTGCCTGGTTCTGGGATTGATTTTTCTTGTAGTGGCTGAATGCTTTTGGGCTGCCATAGTTGCCCCGGATATGACGGGGCGGCTTATATGTTCCGGAGTAGCATGTCTGATTATGTATCAGACCTTTATCAATGTAGGTGTTACTACAGCTATTCTCCCTAATACAGGAATTCCATTACCATTTATTAGTTCAGGACTTAGTTCACTTGTTTCTCTTTTCGGAGGAATGGGTTTTGTATTAAATGTAAAGCTACAAAGAGCAAAATAATAATTTTATGCCATCAGGCAAATAATAGCAGGAGGATTTTATGAATATTGGTATGATTGCACATGATTCCAAGAAGAAGCTTATGCAGAATTTTTGTATTGCATATAGAGGAATTCTTAACAGAAATGAATTGTATGCTACAGAGACAACAGGAAGATTAATCGAAGAGGTTACTAATTTATCAATTCATAAATTCTTATCAGGAAGACTTGGCGGTGGTCATCAGTTAGGCTCAATGATAGAGATGAACCAGATAGATCTTATTATTTTCTTAAGAGATCCGGAGGTTGCACTTCAACATGAGCCAGAGACCATGAATATTTTAAAATTATGTGATATGCATAATATTCCGATAGCCACTAATCTTGCAACTGCAGAATTAATGGTTAAGGCACTTGAGAGGGGCGACCTTGACTGCAGA
>JAZQLB010000229.1:0-4535 GCA_045542475.1 Lachnospiraceae bacterium
AATTTGAAGTTGTAGGTGTATATATGAATGTTGATATGAATAAAACTAAAGAGTACTATTTGTCAAGTGATTCGTTACCTTGCCAATGTGCGTATTGTCAAAATTATGTAGCAAAAATTGAACAAAAATACCCTGATGTAATGAAATTCTTAGCAGATATCAATATTGATATTACAAGACCATTTGAATTGGTGAGTGTTGAATTGGACAGAGATAATGTAGAATATATGCTATGCCAGTACATAGTATATGGCAATTGTAAAGATGATTACCATAATTTGATTAATGGTATTGAGTTTGGAAAAAGTTCCTGTCATCCGTCTACTAATATCACAGAGGAACATTTCATCTTGGAGTTTGGTCCGATAATATTAGAGATGGGATGAAACTTTCAGTTTGTAAGAGAAGCAAATCCTAATTTATAGAATAGTTTATAAACTAACAATATAAAAGAAAAGGAGGACACCATGGAGCAGAGAGAAACGATTGCGGCGATAGCTACGGGAATGGGTAATTCTGGAATAAGTATTATCAGGCTTAGTGGTCCTGAAGCTATTGAAGTGACTGATAAGCTATTTAGAGCAAAAAACGGAAAAAAGTTATCCACATCTGAAAGTCATAAGGCACATTATGGGCATATATATGATGGTGAGGCGATAGTGGATGAAGTGTTGGTGCTAGTTATGAAGTCTCCCCATACCTATACTACAGAGGATGTGGTTGAGATTGATTGTCATGGTGGTTCCTTTGTTACTAACAGGATTCTTAACCTGGTGTTCAGAAATGGTGCAAGACCTGCGGAACCGGGAGAATTTACTAAGAGAGCCTTTTTAAATGGAAGAATTGATTTGGCACAGGCTGAATCTGTAATAGATGTTATTAATTCAAAAAATGAGTATGCCTTAAAGAGTTCAGTAGGTACCTTAAGCGGAAGATTATCCTCTAAGATTAAATCTATGAGGGGTGAGATTATATATAATGTGGCTTATATTGAGTCTGCACTTGATGATCCTGAGCACATTAGCCTTGATAATTTTGGGGATAACTTAAAAAGCATTGTGGATAAGTTGATAAATACTGTGGATAAGCTGTTAATAAGTGTGGATAACGGTAAGATATTCACAGAAGGAGTAAAAACAGTAATATTAGGCAAGCCAAATGCAGGTAAATCAAGTCTTTTAAACACCCTTGTAGGCGAGGAAAGAGCCATAGTTACAGATATTGCAGGCACTACCAGAGATACTCTTGAGGAGCAGATTAACTTAAATGGAATTATACTTAAGCTTGTGGATACAGCTGGTATAAGGCAGACTGAGGATATTGTGGAAAAGATTGGTGTGGATAAAGCGAAGAAGCTTGCTAAGGATGCCGATCTTATTATATATGTAGTAGACAGTTCAACTAAGCTTGATGAAAATGATGAGGAGATTTTGTCTCTTATTAATGGAAGTAATGTAATTGTACTTCTTAATAAATCTGACCTTAATGCTGTAACCTTTAAAGAGGATATTAATGAATATATCAATTGCCCTGTATTAACAATTTCTGCAAAGGAGAATATAGGAATTGATATTTTAGAGCAGGAAGTTGTTAATATGTTTATGTCAGGTGACATTAACTATAATGACGAAGTAATGATTACCAAGGCAAGACAAAAGGATTCCTTGTGTAATGCAAAGGAAAGTCTTATACTTGTTAAGCAAAGTATAGAGGATATGATGCCTGAGGATTTCTTCACTATTGATTTAATGAATGCCTATGAGGAACTGGGTAAAATTATTGGTGAGTCAGTAGAAGAAGATTTAGTAAACGAGATTTTCAGCAAATTCTGTATGGGAAAATAGATTTGCTTTAGAATGGAGTAATATATGAATTATCTTAATGAAAATTATGATGTAGTAATAGTAGGTGCAGGACATGCAGGCTGTGAAGCAGCTCTTGCCTGTGCCAGATTAGGACTTGAAACAATAATGTTTACAGTCAGCGTGGAAAGTATTGCACTTATGCCATGTAACCCTAATATCGGTGGAAGCTCTAAGGGTCATCTTGTAAGAGAATTAGATGCTTTGGGAGGTGAGATGGGTAAGAATATTGATAAGACATTTATTCAGTCTAAGATGCTTAACCGTTCTAAGGGACCGGCAGTTCATTCACTTCGTGCCCAGGCTGATAAGGCAGACTATACCAGAGAGATGAGAAAGACTCTTGAGAATACAGAGCACCTTACCATAAGACAGGCAGAGGTAGCCGAGATTATTACTGACGAGAATAAGAATGTAACCGGTGTAAAAACCTATTCAGGAGCATTATATAACTGTAGGGCGGTTGTTCTTTGTACAGGAACCTACCTTAAAGCAAGATGTATATATGGTGATGTCAGCAATTATACAGGTCCTAATGGCTTACAGGCTGCTAATCATTTAACAGAGTCTCTTAAGTCTCTCGGAATTGAGATTAGAAGATTTAAGACAGGAACACCAGCAAGAGTTGATAAGCGTTCTATTGATTTTTCAAAAATGGAGGAACAGCTTGGTGACGAGAGAGTGGTGCCATTCTCATTTACTACTGATCCGGATTCTATACAGAAGGAGCAGGTATCCTGCTGGCTTACATATACTAATGAAGAAACTCATAAAATTATAAGAAGCAATCTTGACCGTTCACCACTTTTCTCTGGTGCAATTGAGGGAACGGGACCTAGATATTGCCCGTCTATTGAGGACAAGGTAGTTCGTTTTGCTGAAAAGGACAGACATCAGGTATTTGTTGAGCCTGAGGGCAACTATACCAACGAGATGTATCTTGGTGGTATGTCAAGCTCATTACCTGAGGATGTACAGTATGCAATGTACCGCACAGTTCCAGGACTTGAAAATGTTAAAATTGTTCGAAATGCATATGCAATTGAATATGATTGTATTAATCCAATAGAATTAAAGGCTTCACTTGAATTTAAGAATGTTCCTGGATTATTTAGTGCAGGCCAGCTTAACGGAAGTTCCGGTTATGAGGAAGCGGCTGTACAGGGCTTAATAGCAGGTATTAATGCTTCTATGAAGCTGCTTAATAGGGAGCCACTTATTTTAGACCGTTCAGAGGCTTATATAGGAGTTCTTATTGATGACCTCGTAACTAAGGAAAGTCATGAGCCATATAGAATGATGACTTCAAGAGCTGAGTACAGACTATTACATAGACAGGATAATGCAGACCTTCGTTTAACTGAAAAAGGACATGAAATTGGTCTTATTTCAGATGAAAGATATGAGGCTCTTGAAAAGAAAAGAGAAGCTATTGCTAAAGAAATTGAGAGATTAAAGGGAATAACCATAGGTGGCACTAAGGAGGTTTTAGCCTTCCTTGAGAGGAATAATAGTGCATCACTTAATAATGGTATATCACTTGCGGATCTTATAAAGAGACCTGAGCTTAATTATGATATGGTAGCAGAGCTTGATAAGGCAAGACAGCCTCTTCCAGCAGATGTTATTGAGCAGGTTAATATTAATATTAAATATGAGGGCTATATTGACAGAGAACTACGCCAGGTAGCTCACTTTAAGAAGTTAGAAAAGAAATTAATTCCTGATAGTATTAATTATGATGATGTAAGTGGTTTAAGATTAGAGGCAAGACAAAAGTTAAAGCAGTTTATGCCTCGCTCAATTGGACAGGCTCAGAGAATATCAGGAGTGTCACCGGCAGATATTACAGTATTACTTGTATATTTGGAGATGAGATAATATGAGTGATTTTTTAAAAGAAGCATTAGCAAAGATTAATTTAGAGCCAACAGATAAGCAATGTCAGCAGCTTGATTTGTTTCATAAGCTGTTATGTGAGTGGAATGAATTCATGAACCTTACAGGTATAACAGAATATGAAGAGGTGGTAGTTAAGCACTTTGTTGACAGTCTTGCTGTTAATAATGTGTATAACTTTTTAGAAAATGAAAGGGTTGTGGATATTGGTACGGGAGCAGGTTTTCCGGGGATGCCGCTTAAAATAATGTATCCTGATACTCATTTTACATTGCTGGACTCTCTGAATAAAAGAATTAATTTTCTTAATGAAGTAATTACTCAGACAGGTCTTGAGAAAATAGAGACCCTTCACGGCAGAGCTGAGGATTACGCAAAGAAATCAGAGTATAGAGAGCAGTTTGATGTATGCGTATCAAGGGCAGTAGCCAATCTTGCAACCTTAAGTGAGTACTGTCTGCCATATGTTAAGGTGGGCGGTGTATTTATTTCCTATAAGGCAGGTAAGCTTGAAGAGGAGATTAATTCTTCTAAGGCAGCAATTAAGCTTCTAGGAGGTAAAATAGAGACAGTTAAGGAATTTATTTTACCTGATACAGATATAGAAAGAACATTTGTTGTTATCAGAAAGCTGGAAAAAACTAATAAAAAGTATCCACGTAAAGCAGGACTTCCATCTAAGGAGCCACTTAAGTAAATATAAGCATAAAAAGGCTGAGAGTATTTTTGTAATCTCTCAGCCGATTTGTTTTAGGATATAATTTTTGTTGTAAC
>JAZQLB010000230.1:0-2165 GCA_045542475.1 Lachnospiraceae bacterium
CCGCTTGGCCTCCGACTTCATTCTTGTCTCGAAGAGTTGGAATACCCTTGCCTTTTAGACGAACTCTGGTTCCGGTCTGTGTTCCCGGTTTCACCTCATAAAGAACCTCTCCATCAATAGTTTTAATTCTAATCTCATTACCAAGAGCTGCATCAGCAAAGCTTATTGGCACATTAGAGAATACATGATAATCCTCTCTTTGGAAAACAGGGCTTGGAGAAACAATAACCTCCACAAGAAGGTCTCCTCTAGGACCACCATTTGTTCCCGGCTCACCCTTGCCTCTGATTCGGATACTCTGACCGTTATCTATACCGGCTGGTACTGATACCTGAATCTTCTTTCTGCTGGCAATATAGCCTGTTCCACGACAGTCTGTACATTTCTCCTTAATGATTGTTCCCTTACCATTACAATCCGGACATGTGGTAACATTTCTGACCATTCCAAATAAAGACTGCTGAGTATATACAATCTGTCCTTTTCCACCACACTTAGTACATTGTACCGGTGTTGACCCTGGCTTTGCTCCGGTTCCGTGACAGCACTCACATTCATCCTTTAAGGTAATCTCAAGCTCCTTCTCACAGCCAAAGGCAGCCTCTTCAAAGGTAACTCGTACAGAAGCTCTTATATTAGATCCCTGCATAGGACCATTCTGTCTTGCACGGCTTCTTCCGCCACCAAATAAATCACCAAAGATATCTCCCATTCCGCCAAAGATATCATCCATGTTAAAGTCAAAGCCGCCACCGTAGCCACCGCCGCCGGCTTCAAATGCAGCATGACCAAACTGATCATACTTTGCTCTCTTATCAGGATCGCTTAAGACTGCATATGCTTCCGATGCTTCCTTAAACTTAGCCTCAGCCTCAGCATTGCCCGGATTAGTGTCAGGATGATATTTTTTAGCGAGCTGTCTGTATGCTTTTTTAATTGCGGCGTCATCTGCACCCTTGGCTACACCTAACACCTCATAATAATCTCTCTTATCAGCCATAGCTTCCTCCCTATATTAATACACTCAAAGAGTGAACAACCTGTACAGGTCATTCACTCCTGATTGTCTTTTATCAGTATATAAGATTATACTTCCTTATAATCTCCGTCAACTACATCATCACCGTATGGAGCTGAACCTGCGCCTGCACCCATATCAGGACCTGCACCTGCTGCACCTGCACCCTGAGCCTGCTCATACATCTTAGAATAAGCACTCTGAGCTGCATTCATAAGTCTTTCCTTACCAGCTTTAAGTTCTTCAACATCAGCATCAGTCATTGACTCTGGTGTTGTTCTGTCAAGAACAGCCTTAAGAGCATTAATCTCTGACTCGATAGCAGCCTTCTCATCAGCTGTAATCTTATCACCTAACTCGTCGATAGTCTTCTGTGTCTGGAATACGATTGAATCAGCCTCATTACGTGCATCAATGCCTTCCTTACGCTTCTTATCCTGTGCCTCAAACTCAGCAGCTTCCTTAACAGCCTTCTCAATATCAGCATCTGACATGTTAGAACCGGATGTAATTGTGATGTGCTGCTCCTTACCTGTACCTAAATCCTTAGCTGATACATTAACGATACCATTTGCATCAATATCGAATGTAACTTCAATCTTAGGGATTCCTCTTGGAGCTGGAGCAATTCCGTCAAGTCTGAACTCGCCAAGAAGCTTGTTATCCCTTGCAAACTGTCTCTCACCCTGTACAACCTTAATGTCTACTGCACTCTGGTTATCAGCAGCTGTTGAGAATACCTCGCTCTTCTTAGCAGGAATTGTTGTATTTCTCTCGATAAGTCTTGTAGCAATACCACCCATTGTCTCAATTGAAAGTGATAATGGTGTAACGTCGAGAAGAAGAATCTCGCCTGCACCTGCATCGCCTGCAAGCTTTCCACCCTGGATTGAAGCACCGATTGCTACACACTCGTCAGGGTTAAGAGTCTTGGAAGGCTCCTTGCCTGTAAGTGCCTTAACCTTATCCTGAACTGCAGGAATACGTGTTGAACCACCTACTAATAATACCTTGCCAAGCTCTGATGCACTGATACCTGCATCTCTTAAAGCGTTCTGAACAGGTGTTGCTGTTCTCTCTACTAAATCATGAGTAAGCTCGTCGAACTTAGCTCTTGTAAGGTTCATGTCAAAATGCTTAGGACCCT
>JAZQLB010000231.1:0-6314 GCA_045542475.1 Lachnospiraceae bacterium
CCCTTTTTATATAGAGGAGATGATATAATGTTTAATAGCGACAGAGCAGAAATACTCGCTCCGGCAGGCACATACGACAGCTTTCGTGCTGCAATTAATGCAGGTGCGGATGCGGTGTATTTAGGCGGTAGTATGTTTGGAGCCAGAGCTTTTGCAGGGAATTTTAATGAAGAGGAATTGATTAAAGCAATTAACTGGGCACATCTTAATGGCAGAAGAGTCTACCTTACTGTAAATACTCTTCTTAGAGATGACGAGGCGGACAAGCTGGTTGAATATATTAAGCCCTATTATGAAGCAGGGTTGGATGCAGCCATTGTTCAGGATATGGGTGTATTTTCCATACTTAAAAATAATTTCCCGGATATGGATATACATGCCAGTACCCAGATGACTATTACAGGCAGATATGGAGCACAGCTGTTAAAGGATATGGGGGCTTCAAGAATTGTTACGGCAAGAGAATTGTCGCTTAAGGAGATAAAAGATATCCATGACAATGTGGATATTGAGATAGAGAGTTTTGTACATGGTGCACTGTGTTACTCCTTTTCCGGACAGTGTCTGCTAAGCAGCATGATTGGCGGACGAAGCGGTAACAGAGGACGCTGTGCCCAGCCTTGCAGACTGACCTATAGTGCTAACGGGGTTAATGGCAAATATCTTTTAAGTCCAAAGGATATGTGTACCATAGAAAGCATACCTGATATTATCGATGCGGGTGTGTATTCGCTAAAGATTGAAGGACGTATGAAGAGCCCGGAGTATACTGCGGGAGTGGTCAGCACTTATAGGAAATATCTTGATATGTACCTTGAAAAGGGACGTGAGGCTTATAGGGTCAGTGAAACTGATATTAAGCAGCTGATGGATATTTATAATCGTGGTGGTTTTTGTAAAGGCTATTATTATAAGCATAATGATGAGAAAATGATGACCTTTGACAGACCGAATCATCAGGGTATAGCCGTAGGGAACATTAAAAATGGTATGTTAATGCTTGTTGAGGATGTTAATAGCGGTGATGTAATTGAACTTGGTGCTGATGTAGAATTTACGATGGCTGCATCGGCTAAAAAGGGACAGAGCATTAAGCTTCCTTTTATTAAGGGATATAAGCCTGTTAATGGAGCAACTGCCTACAGAACAAGGAATAATAAGCTCCTTAACGAGCTTAATGAAAAATACGTGGCAGAGGACATTAAACGGGAACTGGATATGTATGCCATATTTAAAGCCGGTGAGAAGGCTTCACTTACTGTTGTATGTAATCAGGTAAGTGCAACGGTTACAGGAGATATTGTTGAAGTCTCACAGAACAGACCGGCAACCATTGAAGATGTAAAAAAGCAGCTTCTTAAGCTTGGTGGAACTTCTTATAAGTGCAGTAATATTGAAATAGAACTTGATAACAATACCTTTTTACCTGTAAAGCTTATTAATCAGCTTAGAAGAGAGGCAATTGAAGCTCTTGAAAGGACTTTATTGGAAGGTTATAGGAGAGTCTATAAGGATGACATGTCGAAGCAAAATAAGCAGCAGGAGACTGAAGCAGTAAGAAATACACATAATGAGCAGTTGACATCAGGGGGAGCAGCAGTTAATGGAATGCTTGCAGTTCAGGTAATGTGTTTTGGGCAGCTTAATGTATTGCTTGACAATTATAAGCATGTTATTGATGAAATATATATTTCAACTGAAATGGAGGGGCTTAAGGGTGCACTTGATATGTGTAAGAAATGCAAGGAGCATGGGCTTAAGGCATATCTTGTTCTGCCATATATTTTCAGACTTAAGACAGCAAATCTTTATGAACAGTACTTAGAGGATATTAAAGCAGCTGGCTTTAGCGGAATGATTGTAAGAAGCCCGGAAGAGGTGCAGTTTGTAAGGAAAAATAGGCTTGATGAGTTCTATAAGGGTGCTATAATTGCAGATTATGATACTTATACTTATAATAGTGAGGCTATGCAGACCTATACAGACCTTGGAATTAGCAGATTTACACTATCAGAGGAGCTTAATTATAAGCAGCTTAAGGTGCTGTGTAGTGGTGCAGCAAAAAGGCAGGAGAGCTTGCAGAAGCTTATTTATGGGCACTTGCCGCTTATGATTTCAGCGGGATGTACATTAAAATATACGTCCTATGGTAATGCATCATCAAGAAATCCAGTCACAAAGAAATCTGACAAAAAGCAGGTTCCTTGTGGAAATCCTAGTGTATATTATATCACAGACAGAATGAAGAAGCGGATGCCGATTATTAACAGCTGTGAATACTGCTATAACATGATGTACAATTATGCACCGCTTAATCTTATGGATAAGCAGGACGAACTTAGAAAAATGGGAGTAGGCGGCGTGAGAATAATGTTTACCATTGAGGATGAGAATAGGGTTTGTGAGGTTATGGAAGCCTATCGTAAAGGTGTGGCATTGGAGGGAGATTTCACAAGAGGCCATTATAATCGCGGAGTCGAGTAAGGGGATAATATGATTAATATTATTACGGCAGGTTCTAAATATATTTTTATTTTGCTGGGAGCATTATTTGTTCTTAGCGGCTTTTTAGGACATGTTTTTTATGAAAAAAGAAAGAGGGAGGGCAGAGTTAGAAAAGGAACTCTGCAAAAGGCAATAATATTTATTATTGTCATACTTGGAAATATCGTTCTGTATATCAACAAAGAGGATTTTATTTTTATATTGTTCCTGTTTATGGAGCTGTTGTATTTCTTCTTTGTACTGAATGTTTTTCCGATGATTTATAAAAGATGTAACAGGATACTGCTTAATGACATGGGCTTTCTTATGTGCATAGGCTTTCTTGTATTGTCAAGATTGTCTACAGATAAGTTGATAAGGCAGTATCTTTTGGTAGTGGCAGGAACCATTGTAATGTTTCTTGTTCCTGTTGTGGTGGAGAAGCTGCATTTCATTATTAAATTACATATGCTGTATTGCTTTATAGGAATCGGACTGCTTGGACTGGTTCTTATACTGGGAAATACGGTATATGGTGCCAATCTGTCAATTAATATAGGCAGTATATCAATACAGCCATCGGAGTTTGTCAAGCTGTCCTATGTAGTGTTTATAGCTTCCATGCTGTATAAGAATCAGTCATTAAGAAAAATAATTATAACCTCCGTGTTGGCGGCGGTACATGTGCTTATTCTTATTGCCTCCAACGACCTTGGAACTGGACTGATATTTTATATTACCTATATAATAATGCTTTTTGATGCAACACATCAGAAACGGTATCTGGCATTAGGCGGCGGGGCTGCATTATTGGCAGGAGTTGCGGCTTATTTTGTTATATATCATGTAAGGAGTCGAGTGGTAGTATGGATTGACCCTTTTGCTTATATTGATACCAAAGGCTATCAGGTAGTCCAGTCAATATATGCTATTGGAAATGGAGGTTTTTTTGGAACAGGTTTAACCAGAGGACTTCCCGGCTCAATTCCTGTTGTTACCAAGGATTTTATTTTCTCGGCAATATGTGAGGAATTAGGAGGCTTATTTGGAATAATAATTATTTTGGTATGCCTTAATCTGTTCTATGAGATTATCACCATTCTTTCAGAGAGTAATGATAAATTTAACAGACTTATGCTGGGCGGCTTTGGGATAATGTTTGTATTTCAGTCCTTTTTAAATATTGGCGGTGTTATTAACTGTATTCCAAGCACAGGCGTTACCCTGCCATTTGTAAGCTATGGCGGCAGCTCTTGTATTAGCATGATGATTATGCTTGCCATGATTCAGGGAATATCAGCAAAAAATTATAAGCTTAACCAGATTAATCAGGAAAATGGTGAAGAGGAGCCGGAGCATTTTCAGATTCGTTCACCTAGAATGGTTATTGGAGGACTGGCACTGGTGGTTATTCTGATTGTGTCTTTCACACATATGATTTTTACCTTTGATAAAGCTCTGTTAAACAGTACCTACAACAAACGCCTTGGAAAAATGGAGGCGCAGGTGGTAAGAGGTAGTATTTTATCTACGGATGGCGAGGTTCTGGCGTATACAGAGCTTGATGAAAAGGGCTCCCAGATAAGAAAATATCCTTTAGGAAGCCTTTTTGCCCATGTTGTAGGATATGTTGCAGGAGAAAATGCAGGTCTTGAGGGTGTTCTTGACTATCTGCTTTTACAAAGTGACGAAAGTCTTGATAACAAGCTTTTAGCAGACCTTACCGGAAAAAGATACAACGGAAATGATATTACAACCACGCTCAATGTACAGCTGCAGCAGGCTGTGGATGTGGCTCTTGGTGACAGAAAGGGTGCGGTAGTGGTAATGGGGACAGATGGCTCTATACTTGCTATGGTATCAAAACCTGACTTTGAGCCGGAGACATTAACTCTTAATGGAGAGGATGCACCACTTCTTAACAGAGCGGTACAGGGCTTATATATACCGGGTTCGACCTTTAAGCTGGTTACATTGCTTGAATATTACAGAGAATGCAGAGATAGTGATAGGCTTAATGTATTTAATGAATATGCCTATGAATGTGCAGGCGAGTTTGCTATTGGAGATAAGGTGATTAAATGTGTAGGGCATACTGCTCATGGAAATGTGGATACCTACGATTCCATGGCTTATTCCTGCAACGGCTCATTTATTAATATTGGACTTAAGCTTGACTTTGATAATTTTGCTGCGACAGCAGAGCAGCTGTTATTCAATAATGATGTACATTATCACGATTCTTTGGGGCTTATTACTTCACAAAGCCAGTTTATCCTTACTGATACTTCAAGTGACTGGCTGATAGCCCAGACCAGCTTTGGTCAAGGTGAGACCCTTATAACCCCGCTGCAGAACGCCTTGTTAGTTCAGGCAATCGCCAATAAAGGAGCTCTGTATGAGCCATACCTTATAAAAAGCATAACCTCAGCAGACGGTAAATCAGTCTACGAGTACAACGGCGAAAACGGCAATGCCTACTACGGCAATATTCTAACCGAAGACGAAGCTATAATGCTCTCGCAACACCTAAAGCAGGTAATAGACGTAGGCTTCCCGCATGTATTCTCGGAAGCACCATACAATGCCGCCGGCAAATCCGGCACCTCCCAATACGGAACACAAGGTCTCGAACACTCCCTGTTCGTAGGCTACATGCCATACAATAACCCCAAAATAATAGTAAGCGTAGTCTTAGAATCCTTCAACCAATCCGGCACCCCAGATAAGTATGCAGTAGATGTGGCAAAAGAGATTTTCGATGCCTATTACGAAATATATGGTGTAGATTAAAGTAGTAGTTAATCAACGTGAATTTTATACTTTTCGTTGCGAGCCACCAAACAGGCAGGATATACAGTATTCTGAAAAGGACTTTTTGACTCCGTCAGTACTTAAACGCCGTATTTGGGCGTTTTACGTACTGCTACGTGAGGCAACTTAGTGCAAACGTGTCCTTTTTAGTACACTGTATATCCTGCCGTCCGGTTCTCGCCACGAAAATAAAAAATATTAATTGATATTCCCCCTATTTTAGTTTATACTATAAATAAGTCATATGTGACACACCACATAACAGGAGGAATTGCAATGATAGAAGCAACTAGCTGTGGCGGTGTGGTTATTTTTAGAGGAAAGATACTTGTTTTATACAAGAACTACAAGAACAAGTATGAAGGATGGGTACTTCCGAAGGGAACTGTAGAGGAGAATGAAGAATATAAGGATACAGCACTTCGTGAAGTGAAAGAAGAGACAGGCGTTACCGCTTCGATTATTAAGTATATTGGCAAGAGCCAGTATACCTTTACGGTGCCGCAGGATGTGGTAGAGAAGGAAGTCCATTGGTATCTTATGATGGCTGACAGCTATTATAGCAAGCCGCAGAAGGAAGAGTATTTCGAGGATTCGGGATACTATAAGTTCCACGAAGCGTACCATCTTCTTAAGTTTTCCAACGAGAAACAGATTTTAGAAAAAGCTTACGCAGAGTACCTTGAGCTTAAGAAGGCTAATCTGTGGGGAAACAGAAAATACTATTAGTCATCGCCACTTATGATGAAGGATGAGAGCCTTTTTTGAGAGGCTCTTTTTTCTTTGTTTGCGCGCCATGGGCGCGCTCTAACGGGTGTAAGTCCCGAACATGCCCAGATAGTGGGAAATGTATAGCTGAACAGCAAGGGTGTCCACCGTGAGGTGGAATCTGAAGGAAGCTGTAGGCAAACCTCTGGTCCGACGGACAGAAATCACATACAAGGCTAGGCTACGAGAGATGAGTCGGCAAAGAGCGACGAAGTCTAATAACTATCACATTTGTAGTAGCAGAGTAA
>JAZQLB010000232.1:0-3401 GCA_045542475.1 Lachnospiraceae bacterium
TTTTCTGCCATATCACTTACATATGTTGCAAATATTCTGAGCTCTGCTGAACCCTTACTATAATCTGTAAGTGATTCTGTTACCTGTATTGGACAATCATCAAGCATTGCCTGATAAGACATGTATTCCTTAGCCGCAATATCCTTTGACTGATTTCCTTGCACAAGCTGGAAAGTCAGCTTAATAAAGGTCGAATTCTGTGGAATAACTCCCTTTGAAGTTATATCAGTTGACATTACAGTCTTTGATAAATAAGTGTAACGAATTGATGAATCCACACCAAGACTTACTACAAGACCTATCTCGGTTCCCTCTGCTGCCCTCTCATCAACTGTCGGACCATTCTGCGCAATAACTGTACCCTTTGGAACAGTTAAGCTTGATTCATATTTAACAGAGCCCACCTTAAAGCCATATGAAACAATAGTTGTTTTAGCATTGTCAAGTGTTGAACCTACTACATTAGGCACGATACTATATGTCTTACCATCACCCATGCTTACATAGAGTGTAACCTTATCACCCTGCTGCACCTTTGTTAAATATGCCGGTGAAGTACTTACTACATTGAACTGCTCAACTGATGATTCAATATATTCTACTGAAACCTCAAGTCCCAAATCCTCTAAAAGATCTGTAGCCTCTGCTTCAGTTTTATCAACAACATTAATCATAGAAAAAGCTTCCGGACCTTCGCTCACAGTAACTACTATCGTTGTATTCTCGATAACTCTGCTTCCGGATTCTATGCTCTGCTCAATAACTGTACCTGCCTCATATGAGGAATTAGCATAAGTAGCTTTTATTCCAAGTCCCTTACTGTTAAGCAGACTCTTGGCTGCTTCATACTGCATTCCTGTAACTGCTGGAACCTCAACCTTACCATCATCTGCCATGGTTGTTGTAGTTGTTGTAGTACCGTTATTTGATGCACTTCCATTATTTGATAAAACGGAAATCATTTTAAATATTATAAAAATAGTAATAATAACTATAATAACTGCAACAGTTATACCAAGAGCTGTTATTACCTTATCAAGAGTAGAAGAGGTATTATCCTCATCATCTTCGTACTCCTCATCCTCATCCTCTTCTTCATCATAATCCTCGGTAATATATCCTTCATCCTCATCCCTGCTGGTTATATTAGTGGATTTTACCGAAGCCATCTGATGAATCATATCCAGCTCATCCTCTGTTATCATTTTTGTTGGCCCGTTGCTTGCAACCGGTCTCATAACAACAAAATCCTCGTCTGGTGTTACAAGTGATTTCTTTAAATCTGAAATAAGGTCAGACACAGCCTGATATCTTCGCTCTGTCTTCTTCTGTGTACATTTAAGTACTATCTTCTCAACACTAATTGGAATTCCCGCCACCAGTGTTGCCGGAGAAACAATATCATCCTGAATATGCTGCAAAGCTACCGCAACTGTAGTATCTCCTTCAAAAGGAACCTTGCCTGTAAGCATCTCATAAAGCATTATACCAAATGAATATATATCACTCTTTTCATCACTATAGCCACCTCTTGCCTGCTCCGGAGAAATATAATGTACAGATCCCATGGCATTAGAATTAATAGTATTAGAAGAAGCTGCTCTTGCAATACCAAAATCTGTAACCTTAACCTTTCCTTCCTTGGAAATAATTATGTTCTGTGGTTTTATATCACGATGTACAATATGATGATTATGTGCAGACTCAATTCCCTGAGCAACCTGAATAGCTATACTTACAGCCTCTCTTACTCCTAATCTGCCTTTTTTCTCGATATATTTCTTAAGGGTAATTCCCTCAACAAGCTCCATTACAATATAATATATGCCATTTTCATCGCCTACATCATATACATTAACAATATTAGCATGCATAAGCCCCGCTGCCGACTGAGCTTCTACTCTGAATTTCGTAACAAAAGATCTGTCATCACTAAATTCCGGCTTAAGAACTTTAACAGCAACACATCTGTTCAGCTTATGATCCTTTGCTTTATATACGTCAGACATACCACCTGAACCTATTTTATCAAGTATTTCATATCTGTCCGCAATAAACATTCCTTGCTTTAACATGTTACCTCCTAAATTACAACTCTATAATAACTATGGCAATATTATCCTTACCGCCATTCTCATTAGCATATTTTAGTAATTGATTTGCTTTTTCTTCGATATCGGCACCACTACCTAATACCTCTTCAATAACCGGGTCCTCAACCATGTTGGTCAGACCATCTGAACACATAATAATACTATTACCGCTTCTAACCTCTGCCTCGAAGAAATCAGCAATTACCTCTTCTGAACCGCCTACTGCCCTTGTAATTATATTCTTTTTCTCATGTACACGAGCTTCACTTCGCTCAAGCTTTCCAAGAGTAACCATCTCCTCAACTAAAGAATGATCCCTTGTAATCTGTTGAAGCCCTTCATCGTATACATACAACCTGCTGTCACCTACATTAGCAATATAAATAACATCACTAATAACAGTACACACAACTAAAGTTGTACCCATTCCATAATACTCTTCTGCTTCACCAGCCAGCTCTAACAGCTGCTTATTCGCTACAGCAATAGCATTACTTATTATGGTTATTGGATTGTCTGCATCAGAGTTCTTAATCTCCTCAAGTAATACCTCTACAGTATGCCTTGATGCTATGTCTCCTGCTCGATGTCCTCCCATTCCATCAGCAACCACAAACAGATTAGGAAGCTTTCCTACCTGCTCCATGCTGCAAAAAACATAATCCTGATTAACCTCCCTGCATTTTCCTACGTCAGTTGTAGCATATGCTTTCATCGTGTTCCTCCAGCCCAGAATTAATTATTCTGTCTTATTCTCATCTATATAGCTTTTTCTTAACTGCCCACATGCGCCATCAATATCGCGCCCCATTTCTCTTCTTATAGTAACATTAATTCCATTTTTTTCAAGTTTATTTTTAAAATTGTTAATCTGTGGACCCTCTGTCTGCTTGAAATCCCTCTCTTTAATCGGGTTAACCGGAATCAAATTAACATGGCAGTTCATGCCTTTTATCAGGCTAATCAGCTGCGCAGCCTGCTCTGGTCCATCATTGACATCCTTAACCAGACTATATTCAAAAGTAATACGCCTTGATGTCCTATCCACATAGTATCTGCACGCCGCAATCAGCTCTTCTATTGAATACTTATACGCAATCGGCATAAGGCTTTTTCTAAGCTCATCATTAGGCGCATGTAATGATATAGCAAGATTAACCTGCAGCTGCTCGTCTGCAAACTGCTTAATGCGCGGTACGATTCCACAGGTCGAAATCGTAAGATTACGTGCTCCAATATTAATACCATTCTCATCAGTAAGAAGCGTTACAAAGCGTCTTACATTATCATAATTATCAAAAGGCTCTC
>JAZQLB010000233.1:0-5652 GCA_045542475.1 Lachnospiraceae bacterium
TTTTGTCAGGATGTCCTTCTGTAACTGATTCTGAAGTAAATAAATAACTCATTTGTGTTCTCCTCTCTTTATTTAAATATATTGTACCTTGGCAGAAAAATTATCCACCATCAAAAAAAGTCCACATAAGTGGACTCGAAATGCTTAACAAATCAAATCCTCTTATTGTTCGACCTGCCATAAGGCAGATAATATCGCTCAGGCTGGCACCTTCCATAAATGGGGTTGCCGTGACTTCTCAGATCCTTTGTATCTCCATCACTCTGAATAAGGGATAATTACTATGAACTTTTTTCACAACACTATCATAATACTTTTGTACTATTATGTCAAATATTATATTATAAGAAATTGACAAACTTTTCTAAGCATTGCCGTGAAATTAATTGACTTTTCATGCAAATAAAAGTATAATATTATATTATAATGTACTTGGGAGGTAATATGGCAAAACAGATTTTATTTTCATTCGAGGTTCAGCCCGGAATGGTAATTGCAGAAGATTTATATAATCCTACCGGACAGCTGGTACTCCCAAAAGGATTCGTTCTTGATGAAGCCACTATTCAGAAGCTAGAATATTTTTCCATTCTTGAAGTACCAGTAGATGATTCCCCTGCTGAAATCCCTTCTCCTGTAGTTGAAGAGAAGACGGAAGAAGCCGGTTATTCAGCAACCGTCCGTAACAGTTCCGAATTCAAACAATTTAAGTCGGGCTATGAAGAATCTATCTCCACACTTAATACCGCGCTTTTAGATACTGTTACATCAGGCAAGCCAATTGATACAGATGCTATCTATGAAGATACTCTTAATCTTATTAAGTCAAGCCGTAATACTATTCATATATTTGATATTATACATAATCTCAGAGATTATAAAGATGCTATTGCAACCCATAGTCAGAATGTTGCTTTGATTTCAGCAACTCTGGGTAAATGGCTTGGTTTCTCAGAGGAGGATCTTAAGACCCTTATTATTGCAGGCTTACTCCATGACATCGGCAAGCTTACTATCCCTGAAGAAATTCTTAACAAGCCCGGCAAGCTTACTGATGAAGAATTTGCAATGCTGCGCGACCATGTTAAGCGTGGTTATGAAATTCTTCGCGATCAGCCTCTTGATGTACGAATTAAAGAAGCCTGTCTTCTTCATCATGAGCGTTGTGATGGCTCCGGCTACCCATTTAAGGCAGCAGCAGCAAGAATTACACCTTTCGCTAAGATTATTGCCATTGCAGATGTGTATGATGCCATGACCGCGGCCCGCTCATATCGTGGTGGTCTGTGCCCATTTGATGCAATCAGAAAGTTTGAAGAAGAGGGCCTTAGCAAATACGACCCTCACTACATTATGACATTCCTGAATCAGATATCATTAACCTATCTGCACAACAATGTCCGCTTAAGCGACGGCCGCGTAGGTGAGATTATTATGATTAATCCGATGTGCTTATATCGTCCGGTTGTTCGTGTTGGAAGTGAATTTATTGATTTACTTAAGAATCCAGATTTGAAGATTGATGCGATTGTATAGTATTTAGACGAATAAAACTTATAAAGGTCGGGATATTTCCACAAATATCCCGACCTAATCTTTATCCATTCATGTCCAAAACTATTATGATGTTTTTAATATAAATTTCTTGATTTCTTTTTCATCATTAACTAATTCTATCTTGGCACCAAGCTCTCTAAGCTTCTCATCAAAATCCTCGTAGCCTCTTAATATATACTTAATATCATCAACTACAGTTACTCCGTCCGCTGCAAGTCCTGCTATAACAAGTGCAGCTCCAGCACGAAGATCAGGTGCTGTTACCTGTGCTCCCGTATAACGCTTAGTACCCTTAACCACAGCTGTTGTACCTTCTACTGTTATATCAGCACCCATCTTGGATAATTCATCTACATACTTAAAGCGATTCTCAAATATGCTCTCCGTTACAATACTTGTTCCGTTAGCTAATGCCAGGACAACAGTCATCTGTGGCTGCATATCTGTCGGAAATCCCGGATATGGAAGAGTTTTAATATTAGTATAGTTAAGGTTCATATGACCTACCACTCTTACCGCATCATCAAATTCCACTACCTCACAGCCTGCTTCCATAAGCTTGGCAGAAATCGCCTCAAGATGCTTAGGAATGACATTCTTAATAAGAACATCTCCGCCTGTGGCTGCTGCTGCACACATAAATGTTCCTGCCTCAATCTGATCCGGAATAATAGAATATACTGCACTATGCAGCTTCTCCACACCCTTAATTCTTATAACATCGGTACCGGCACCCTTAATATTAGCACCCATACAGTTAAGAAGGTTCGCTACATCTACTACATGTGGCTCCTTCGCCGCATTCTCGATAATAGTACTGCCTTCAGCCATACACGCAGCAAGCATAATGTTAATAGTAGTACCTACAGACACTACATCCAGATATATATGTGATCCTATAAGCCTCTTAGCATCCGCAACTATCATACCATATGTAGTATCGACCTCTGCGCCTAATGCCTTAAAGCCCTTAATGTGCTGGTCAATAGGACGTGTTCCGATATTACAGCCACCCGGAAAAGCAACCTCTGCGTGCTTATATTTTCCAAGAAGTGCTCCTAAAAGATAATACGAGCCTCTTATCTTCTTAATACTCTCAAAATCTACCACTGTAGTAGATATAAGACTTCCGTTAAATTTATAAGTATGTCTGTCTATTCTCTCAACAACTGCACCAATACGTGATAATGCATCTGCAAGCACCTCTATATCACGCACATCAGGTACATTCTCAATAGTAACTGTCTCGTTAGCCATAATAGCAGCCGCCAATATAGCAAGTGCTGCATTCTTTGCGCCGCCAATGTTCACTTCACCGCTTAAGGGATTACCACCCCTAATAATATACTGTTCCATCGCGTACCTCGATTAATTATTTTTATCAATCTATTCCAATTATAATATTTTTACAAAATTATTTCAAGTCTAGCATATTTAGATATTATAACATAAATCGCCAACTTGTAAAGTTTTATTTTTAATCTGCAAAAACGGCAGAGGAATTTTCCTCTGCCGTAAGCTGTTATTTGTTAATATAATCAAGTGGGTTCTTTGACGTACCCCATACTAATACCTCAAAATGAAGGTGTGGACCTGTAGAATTACCTGAATTACCTGATAAGGCAATAACCTGTCCCTGTGTTACGGTCTGACCTACTGTTACATAGAATGTACCATTCAAATGACCATAACGTGTAGTAATTCCATTACCATGGCTAATATCTACACACCAACCATATCCGGCATTCCAACCTGCTAATGTTACAGTACCACCACATGATGCCTTAACCGATGTTCCCATTGGTACACCCCAGTCAATACCTGTGTGTAATGAATTCGTAACACCTGTTATTGGATGTGTTCTGTATCCCCATGGCGAGGTTACAGGTGCACCTGAATATATAGGCATAATAAAGGTTGGTGGAACCAATGTTCCCCTCTCTACTACAGTAGCCACTGCCTCTGTAATAATGGTCTCGTTTATAATCTCTCTCTCATATTCTGTTCCGTTAGAATAGCTGACTACTGCAATAACCTCTCTATAGCCCGGTGTACCATATGAGATTACATTCTCTGTACCCTGATATAAGTAGTTATTATCAACATATACTATATCAGCTTCATACGATTCTTCATAGGTAACCTCTTCCTTAACAATTACCGATAACTCCGGCTTTGGAACTGTAATTGTTAATCTGTCACCTGCATAGATTACTGTATCTGCTGTAAGCCCTTCATTAAGTGCATATAACTCATCTAAGGTAATTCCCGTCTTATTAGCTATTGTTGAAAGGCAATCTCCGGCAACAACCTCATATATACCCTTCTCTGCCTTCTCCTTAGTAATAAGATCTAAAGCTTCCTGTACAGAAAGAACAGTTGCATGCTTCGAACTAGTCTCAATAATCTCTATCTCCTCTTCGAAGCCTACATATAAAACACCATTCTCAAATACTGTATCATCAGTTACCTGAACTTTTGCTGTTCCGTCAACCGTAGCCAACACCTTGGCTGCTTCATTAATGGTAATGTCTGCAGAGGCTACATTAACTGTCTTCTGTAAAAAACCATTAGCAGCTTCGTCAACAAGTTCAATCTGGAATTCATCAGTCTTCTCAATTCTTGCCTTCGCAGCCTCTAAAAGCTCTACAACCTCTTCCTCACTACCAACTGTAACCATAAAATCATCAATTCTTACTGTATATACAACATCATCCGGTATATACGCTACCGCACTAAGATTAGTATACATTGCCTCCTCAAGCTTAGCCTGAGAAATAACCTTACCTGTATAATCATAATTAGTGTATATATCCAAATCCGTATCTACATATACAACGGAATCCATCTCTGTAATCAATCTTGTCCTTGTATTAAGAAGAGCTTCCTTAGCAATATCTCTGTCGGCTACAACACCTAATTCCACTCCATTTAAAACAATAGAATAGCAAGTTGTTCCGGTACTGATTACAACCTCATCCTGAACAACCTCCTCTGCGTAAGTAAACTTTGATGCAAATGGTACTACAAATATAACAAATAAACAAGCAGCAACAGCAACTTTAAAATATACATTTCTTAATTTTTTATACTGCTTTGTAAAATACATAATTCCTCCAAAAAGACATAATGTAACAATTTTGTAACAAATACATAATATCAGCATTTACGGGCTTTGTAAAGAGAAATTTTTACAGAATTGTTAAATTTGTTACGTAATTGTTACATATTTTTGTTATATTTTACAAAGTTATTATGTAAAAAGAAAGTACCAATACTATATCTTGTTATGTCAATACACGAGCCATGTCTATATATAGTATTAGTACTTTTTATTTTATAAAATAGTATAATTTATTCAGAAATTTAATTTTTCTGCAATTTTTTTTGCTGTATGAGCAATATCCAGCCCCTCTTCATCCACTATTATATCTGCATATTTCTCGTATAGAAGGCACCTTTCATCATATAAATCCCTAAGAGTCTGCCCCTCCTTTAAGACAACACCCCTACCTTTAAGATTGGACAGTCGTGAGCTAATCATTTCATAGGATGCCTTAAGGTACACAACCTTTCCAATCTCCTTGAAGTGCTCCATGGCTTCCTTTCCATATATAACACTGCCTCCCGGAGCAATAACACAGCGTTCTGCCACAAGCTCTGCATTAATCCTGTTCTCTATTTTAATAAAGCCTTCTGTTCCGCACTCTTCAATAATATCCTTAAGGAGTCTGCCCTCCTTCTCCTGTATAACCAAATCTGTATCAACAAAATGATACCCTATTATCTTGGCAAGAACTACACCTACTGTACTTTTGCCAACACCGGGCATTCCTATAAGTGTAATATTATTATTCTCCATGGCTATTTCCTCTTTTTTTCTACGGAATAACCGAATTTTCCAAGCTTCTCGCCCAGCACAAAATATTCTCCGTGTGAATATGCAACAAGACCTGTGCTGTTTAACTCAAACTTACCTGTTTCGTTAAGGTATTTGTCGTCAATGCGTACATTAACCACCTCTGCAAGGAAAAGCACATGGGAGCCGAGATTCTGCTCACTTACCACCTTACACTCAATATTTACAGGACTTTC
>JAZQLB010000234.1:0-15583 GCA_045542475.1 Lachnospiraceae bacterium
AGATGTTCTTATGGTATGTGTGGATAAAGCAAATCAGGGCGAGGGAATAGCGAGAAAGCTCGTTGAGTTTGCCCAGGATATGGCTAAGGAAAAGTCAGTTCCGTTACTGTTTGATACGGACATGGAGGACTATGCAAGGATGTATCAGCATCTGGGCTGTACGTTATATAATACGATAACAGCGGATAATGGGGTGACCAGGTATAATCTTGTGTGGGAGGATGAGCAGTCTTGATTTTATTTTGGATTGCAAATCTTAATTTGTAGGAGAATAATCAGATGGGAAATTTTATGAATGGCATTGCTGTAAAAGGAGAAAATTTATTTCAAGTATGTGAGGCAGAGGATGTGGAGAAAAAGGCTGCTATAATCTCTGCGAAACGAAATTGTGCAGTGCTTTCAGCCTATATCTATGATGGGGATTTCTGGGGATATATGCTTTTTATCAACGGAGAAAAATGCGATGAATTTTCGACAATGCCGGAATATTTTGAAGGAGATGAGGCTGTAATACAGCAAAAGGCACCTGATTTGTTATTATTATCCCAAGCCTTTGAAGTGGATACTGAACGAGTGGAAAAATATCTGTGCAATTGGACAAATGAGTTGCTTGATGAGGAAAAAACAGCATATGAGGATGATGAATTTCCTTATGGAGATGCATGGCAGGTAGTAGATTTTCTTAGTGCATTAGGTTTTTATTACCCTAAACAGATACTAATTGATACTAGAGATAGTAATATACCTACCTTGTTGGAGATTATTGAACAAAATATTCCACCGCTTTCCGAGGGAAGGGCATTGGAAGAATATACATTAATAGACAAATTGCCATCAGCATTTTCAAATGAGTATATACGAAATTTGCTAACAGAAGAAGGTGTAAATTCATTTGAATTTGGTGATAAAACTCCACAGGATGTTATTAAAATGATTTCAGAATATTGTTTGTCAGTAAAGCATGCAGAACGAGACGTACTTTGTCAACGGCTGAATGTACTCGCAGCATATTGCTCTTTTTGGATGTATCCGGGAAATGGATGGAATTATTTGGACTGTGCTACTTATGAGCCGATATGTATAAGCTATGAAAAACCAACTGATGTATATATTCTTCGTGCACGTGCAGCGATTACTGATTTTTCAAAAAGGCATAGAGCAATTAGGGATTTAAAACGGCTTATAGAACTGGATTGTGATAATATTGAATTATATCAGGCAGAAATTAGGAAGTGGGAGGAAAGTAAATTCGAGTGAGAGTACATAACTTTGATGGAGGGTTAAGAAGTGAAAAAAGAGGAATTCCAAAGAATCTATAACGATAAGTTACTTTCTAAATTAAATGAATTAAAAATATACCGACCGATAGGTATCGGAGAATGTTGTAGGTTGCCTAATTCTATAGGCTGTTATGAGGATGAAGAGGGCTGGTGGAATGTATATGAGACAGATGACTGGCAGCATGTAATTATTCGGGCAAGGACGGAAGAGGATAGTGCGTTTGATATGCTGTATGCAGAAATAATGGGAGTTATTCGGAAAGAATGTAATAGTCGGAAAAACAAACAAGCTATTTGAAATAAATAATAGTGATAAGAATATAGAAGATTTGCCTATATCTACAGATCTTAAGGCATATACAAATTTTCTCATAGAGAAACACAACGAAGCATTAGATTGGAATAAACCGGCAGGTAATTTACTGTGGGGTGAGAAAGAGATTTCCTTGTTTAAAAAGTTGTCAAAAAAATTATATTTCAAAATATGTGATGAACTTGGAGTATCATATAGTATTGAATTTAAGGATGAGATGGTATGATGTGAGTGATTAACAAGCGAATGATTGGGTTATAGAGGTAAAATGCTATGAGAAGAAATGATAGGGAAATTACAGATTATAACAAGATAAAGTCGTTTATCGACAGCCAGCAGATACTAAGGCTTGCATTCTATGATGAGGGTGACATCTATATTGTGCCTGTAAATTATGGTTATTCAGATAACGATAAAAGGGTATTTTATTTTCATGGTGCAAGAGCAGGCAGAAAATATGAGCTAGCTAAGAAGACACCGATTGTTGGCTTTGAAATAGATGGAAACTACGAATTATTGGAGGGCGAAGCAGCATGTGAATTTTCTGCTGCATTCCAGAGTGTAATAGGTACAGGTCAGCTTTCTTTGATAGAGGATAGCGATGAAAAAGTAAAAGGTCTTAATACCATTATGAAGCAGACAACACATAAGGCAGAGTGGAATTATAATGATGAAATGCTAAAGGCTGTTGCAGTTTTCAGATTGGATGTTGAGAAAATGTCATGTAAAGCGAAGTAGCTTGGAGTTGATTACGAGGGAAGTTTTGGAGGGGAAAGAATGCAAATAATAAAGGCACAGGCTGAAAAGTTTGATACAGTAAAACGAATTACTCATAATACAATTTTGGAAATTTATCCGCACTATTATGCAGGAGGTGTGGTTGATTTTTTCCTCGCTCATCATAATGATGAAAATATTATGAAAGACATTCTTGCAGGAATTGTTTATTTGATATCGGATGGAGAGGAAGCAATCGGCACAGTAACAATTAAAGGAAATGAAATATGCAGATTATTTGTGCTGCCGGAATATCAGCATAGAGGCTTTGGCAGACAGCTCTTAGATTTTGCCGAGAAAATGATTGCACAGGAGCACACGGAGATATATTTGGATTCCTCCCTGCCTGCAAAAGGCACCTATCTGAAAAGAGGATATGCAGCCGTTGAAGCACATAAAATTGTTGCTGAAAATGGAGATGTACTTTGCTACGATTTGATGAAGAAAAACAGCAATTATAAGAATGGTGGATGATAATGGGAAATTGGCATTTACATATCAGCATCTTAATGAAAATAATCAGCTTAGATTAGGCAAATGCAAAAGTACCCCTGTATTTTTGGAGGATGGTAAACTAGAATTGCATGAAGAGTGGCAATGGCTGAATGGAGATGAATCGAAGGGGTCGTCAGTTATTGTGGAAGTTGATTTTATGGAGGTAATTTAAAATGGCGGTAGACAATGTAAATGTTATTGATGGTTTGGCGATAGATAGAGAGAAGAATGCACTATGTCTTTTGCTAACAGACCATCTGCCTTGGGATTGTAATGATAATCTTATGAATGAGCATGACCATTTAATTTTATTGCAGGACAAGATAAATGCATACATTTCATATTTAGAAACGAAGCAGTATGAAAAAACTTATCCGGATACATGTTTTGATATGGCAGTTATAGAAATTCATTTTAAGTATGAAATTACTCAAAACTGTGAAAAATTTTTAAATGCTGTTCAAAGCCAAATAGGTCAATATGGGATTATTATAAAAGCACATATTGGTTAAAAAGGAGACAGCCATGGCTTTTGATTTTAAGAAAGAATATAAAGAATTTTATATGCCTAAGAACAAGCCAGAACTTGTAAATGTCCCAAGGGCAAACTATATTGCTGTAAGAGGAAAGGGAAATCCAAACGAAGAGGGTGGTACATATCAGCAGGCAATTAGTGTTTTGTACGCAGTAGCATATACGTTGAAGATGAGCTATAAAACCGATTATAAAATCGAGGGATTCTTTGAATATGTTGTTCCACCGCTGGAGGGCTTCTGGTGGCAGGATAATGTAGATGGAATAGATTATTCTGATAAGAGCTCCTTTAATTGGATTTCGGTTATCCGCTTACCTGATTTTGTTACAAAGGCTGACTTTGAGTGGGCAGTAGCCACAGCAGCTAAAAAGAAAAAAATGGATTGCTCATCAGCGGAGTTCCTTACCATTGATGAAGGTCTTTGTGTTCAGATAATGCACTTAGGTTCATTTGATGATGAACCGGCAACTGTGGCAGTTATGGACGAGTATTTGAAGCAAAACGGATATGTTAATGATATTAATGAGAGCAGATTGCATCATGAAATTTATATGTCCGATGCGAGAAAGGTTGCACCGGAAAAGTGGAAAACGGTTATCAGGCATCCGATTAGAAAAGGATAACTGTATTTTATTATTATGGATGTTTTTATAAAAATAGTTTGCAGTAAATAATATATAGAGGTAAAAGTGCAATTTTGCACAATTATATTATGGAACAAATGGTAGATTTGTTTCAAAAATCCAAATTAATAATAAACGAACACATAAAAAACATATATTCAAATGGTGAACTTAATGAGAACAGTACTATGAGAAAATTCGGAAATTCCGAATTTTCTACGAAATCTACAAATTACTATAATTTATAGAACTAAAAAATTCCCAGAGGTGATACAATGTACCAATATATAATTAAAGACATGAAAAACGAAGCCGAAATTAACGGCAAAGGTTACGTGCACTACAAAGCATGGCATGAAACATATACTGATTTGGTTAATGCAGAGTATATGCAAAAGCTTACGCTTGAAAAATGTACAGAAATAGCACACAGATGGCGTGATAATATAATTATTGCAAAGGATGGAGATAAGGTCATTGGTTTTGCGGGCTATGGTGCATACAGAGATGATACACTTCCTGAACATGGCGAAGTATTTGCTATTTATGTCCTTGAAGAATATCAGGGTAAAAAGGTCGGATATACGCTTATGAATGCCGCACTTAATAAGCTTGCTGACTATAATAAGATTGCTGTCTGGGTTCTGAAGGGCAATGATAAGGCAATTCATTTCTATGAAAGATATGGTTTCAAATTTGATGGAGCAGAGGCTGAACTTATGCTTGGCACTCCGAATACGGAGCTTCGAATGGTTTTTGAACGTAATTAAGAAGATGGTGGAAAATTTGGATTGGTGGTGATGAGATTATGGAATTAAGAATAGCACAAGAAAAGGATTATATGCAGTTAGCCCAGATGAAATGGCTACATTGTGAAGAAGATGATGCAGATTATAATACAACCAATTTGGCTGGAGTAGATAAAGAACAATTCCTTGAAGAATACATAGAGTTCCTAAACAAACATAAAGAATATAAAATTTTTGTTGCCAGCGATAACGATGTAGTTATTTCTTCAATGTTTGTATATATAATACCAAAAACACCTAAGCCAAATAGAAAGCAAAAATATATTTCATATTTAACAAATGTATATACTTTAAAGGAATATCGTAACAAGAAAATAGGAACAAAATTATTAACATATATAAAAGAATATTTGGCAAAAGAAGACTGTGAATTGGTGTTTGTATGGCCGAGTGAGAATTCTGTTAATTGGTATTTAAGAAATGATTTCAAACAAGAAAATGAAATTTTTGAATGTTCATTATAAAATTAAGAGGAGAAAACATGAAAGACAATTACAAAACCTCAAGACAAATTATAGGCATTCTTGCCGTAATAATATCACTGATAATGTCGATTAACGAGGATATTTCATTTAAAATTGTTGCGACTATATTTATATATTTTGTTGCTTTGGCGGCAACCTTTTTAACTACTCCAATAAGTAAAAAAATAATCAAAGCAGGAGATGCCATAGCAAACAAATACTTAAGAATATTTTATTATATAATTATTCTGCCTTTAACATTATTAGTAGCGTACATTTTATATTGGTTGGTTTTTCTTGTATATGGAAACGCAGCCGATACCATGAATGAAGCAGCAATAACAATATTATTATTTACCGCTACAACAATTTTTGCTATTGTTCCTTACATACAGACATTGATAGTATTAGCATGCAGAAGGAAGCAGACGGATAATAAGCAGTAGTAAAATCAATATCGAAAGATTAGTGAATAAACTTTAGGAGGAGATATGGAGGCAAGAAAATTATTAGATGCGTTAAATGTAGCTGAAAGATTGAAAGATACTACCCGCCATTGCTACACCAAAAATGGCAGACACGAAAGTGTAGCCGAGCATAGCTGGATGATGACCTTGATGGCGTTTTTTATGAAGGACGAATTCCCGGATGTGGATATGGATAAAGTTATTAAAATGTGTATTATTCACGATTTTGGGGAAGCCTTTACCGGAGATATTCCTGCATTTGATAAGACTGCTTCAAATGAGCAAGAGGAAGAAGAATTGTTATATAGCTGGGTTAATACACTACCGGAAAATGTTGCAACAGAAATGACTGCATTATATAATGAAATGGCTAAAAGAGAAACAACAGAGGCTAAGGTATATAAAGCAATTGACGGCTTGGAGGCTCTCATTCAGCATAATATTTCCGACCTGTCAACATGGATTCCAATGGAATATGAGCTTAACAAAACCTATGCTGATGATAAAGTAGATTTTTCAGAATATCTTAAAACAGTAAGAGAAGAGGTTCGTAAGGATACTCTAAAGAAACTTGGTTAATAAATGTCTTGTATCCCAATACAACATTTTATATAAATTATAAAAAACAAAAAGAAAGAAGGAATTAAAAATGGCAAAGGAACTCGAAAAAACATATAACCCTTCCGACATCGAAGGACGTTTATATGACAAATGGCTTAACAAGAAATATTTTCACGCAGAGGTAGACAGAAGTAAGAAACCTTTTACTATTGTTATGCCACCACCAAATATCACAGGACAGCTTCATATGGGACATGCCCTTGATAATACTTTACAGGATATTCTCATAAGATTTAAGAGAATGCAGGGATATTCTGCATTATGGGTACCGGGAACGGACCATGCTTCAATCGCTACAGAGGCTAAGATTGTTGAGGCTATGAGAAAGGAAGGTATCTCTAAGGAGGACCTTGGAAGAGATGGCTTCTTAAAGAGAGCCTGGGAATGGAAGGCTGAGTACGGCGGACGTATCGTTAGCCAGCTTAAGAAGATTGGTTCTTCTGCTGACTGGGACAGAGAGCGTTTTACAATGGACGAGGGCTGTTCAAATGCAGTTAAGGAGGTATTTGTAAATCTTTATAAAAAGGGACAGATTTATAAGGGCGAGAGAATTATTAACTGGTGTCCTGTGTGCTGCACATCTATTTCAGATGCAGAGGTTGAGTATGAGGATCAGGCAGGTCATTTCTGGCATTTAAGATATCCTCTTTCTGACGGAAGCGGATATATCCAGATGGCAACAACCAGACCTGAGACAATGCTTGGTGATACTGCTGTAGCGGTTAATCCTAATGATGACAGATATAAGGATATGATTGGTAAGACTGTAGTTCTTCCTTTAGTTGGAAGAGAGATTCCAATCGTTGCTGATGATTATGTAGATATGGAATTTGGTACAGGTGTGGTTAAGATTACTCCTGCCCATGACCCTAACGACTTTGAGGTTGGTTTAAGACATAGCCTTCCAATTATCAACGTAATGACTGATGATGCCAAGATTACTGAGGATTATCCAAAGTATGCCGGAATGGACAGATACGAGGCCAGAAAGGCAATCGTTGCTGACCTTGAGGCAGAGGGTGTATTAGTTAAGGTTGAGGACCACAGCCATAATGTAGGTACTTGCTATCGTTGTCATACAACAGTTGAGCCAAGAGTATCTAAGCAGTGGTTTGTTAAGATGAAGGAATTAGCACAGCCTGCCATTGATGCGGTTAGAAATGGTGATACCAAGTTCGTACCTGAGCATTTTGATAAGACATATTTCCACTGGTTAGAGGGAATTAAGGACTGGTGTATTTCGCGTCAGTTATGGTGGGGACATCAGATTCCAGCATTCTACTGCGATGACTGTGGCGAGATGGTAGTTACAAAGGAAGATTCATGTACATGTCCTAAGTGTGGAAAAGCGATGAGACAGGACCCTGATACACTTGATACATGGTTCTCATCAGCATTATGGCCATTCTCTACACTTGGCTGGCCTGAAAAGACAGAGGAATTAGATTATTTCTACCCAACAAGCGTGCTTGTAACAGGCTATGATATTATTTTCTTCTGGGTAATCAGAATGATGTTCTCTGGACTTGAGCATGCAGGCGAGGTTCCATTTAAGCATGTATTAATTCACGGTCTTGTAAGGGACTCGCAGGGACGTAAGATGAGTAAGTCTCTTGGAAACGGTATCGACCCACTTGAGGTTATTGATAAGTACGGTGCGGATGCTCTTAGACTTACACTTGTTACAGGTAATGCACCTGGTAACGATATGAGATTCTACTGGGAGAGAGTTGAGGCGAGCCGTAATTTCGCTAATAAGGTATGGAACGCTTCAAGATTTATTATGATGAATCTTGATAAGGCAGAAAATAAAGCTGTTGATTTATCAGAGCTTACACCTGCTGATAAGTGGATTTTATCAAAGCTTAACACTCTTGCTAAGGATGTTACCGAAAATATGGAAAACTTTGACCTTGGTGTTGCAGTTTCCAAGATTTATGACTTTATTTGGGAAGAATTCTGCGATTGGTATATTGAAATGGTTAAGCCAAGATTGTATAATGACGATGATACTACTAAGGCAGCGGCACTTTTCACATTAAAGACAGTACTTATTGAGTCACTGAAGCTCCTTCACCCATATATGCCATTTATTACAGAGGAAATCTTCTGTAATCTTCAGGACGAGGAAGAGTCAATTATGATTTCTAAGTGGCCACAGTACAAGGAGGAGTTTAACTTCGCAGAGGATGAGAAGGCTATCGAGACAATCAAGGAAGCTGTAAGAGGCATTAGAAATACAAGAACCTCAATGAACGTAGCTCCAAGCAGAAAGGCTAAGGTATTCGTAGTATCAGAGGACGAGAATCTTAAGTCAATCTTTGAAAACGGCAAGGTATTCTTTGCAACTCTCGGCTATGCAAGCGAAGTAACCATTCAGAGCAACAAGGATGGCATCGACTCGGATGCAGTAGCAGTCCTTATTCCAAATGGCGCTATCTACATGCCTTTCGCAGAACTCGTAGATATCGCCAAGGAAATCGAACGCCTCGAAAAAGAAGAAAAGACTCTCGAAGGCGAATTAAAGCGAGTAAACGGCATGCTTAACAACGAAAAATTCGTAAGCAAAGCCCCAGCCGCAAAGCTTCAGGAAGAAAAAGACAAATTAGCTAAGTACACCCAGATGATGGACCAGGTAAAAGAACGCCTCGCCCAGCTTAGAAAATAACTATCACAAAAAATAAGTCTCAGCCCTGGAGTCTAGTGGTGGCATAAGCCACCCACGCTGACGACTTATTTAACAAATGCGATATTACAAATATGGCTTGTGACGAACAGAAACGAGTAAAGGGCGGGATGGTTCCTTAAAAACCATTTTGGCGCTCTTAGCGTAGTCGAAATCCACTTCTTACGGAGACTTACGCTCGAAGGCTTTCCTGAGAGTGTTAGTCGCAGTTAGAAGTTAGTTTGACGGAGCGTTGCCAACGGGTTTTTTAGGAATCATCCCGCCCTTTACGCCGTTTCGTCACTCACAGCTTTAAATTTGTCTCTCTCGCATTTTTAAATCAAGGAGGAAAGCCAATGAAGGTTACAATAGTTCTGCCATCACTTAATCCCGACGAAAAACTTAATATGGTAGTTGAGGGTCTGCTTAAGGAAGGCTTTAAGGACATAGTCATTGTAAATGATGGAAGTGATGAGGCTCACATGGAACCATTTAGACAGGCTGCTGTTCACAAGGAAGTAACATTACTTAATCATGAAGTAAATAAAGGTAAGGGAAGAGCTCTTAAGACTGCTTTTTCGTATATTATAGAGAATAGAAAGGATACAATGGGAGTAGTTACCGTTGATGGTGATAATCAGCATACATCCCATGACATTAAAGCATGTGCTGAAAAAATGCTTAATAATGCAGGCAAGGTAGTGCTTGGCTGTAGGGATTTTAGCGGGAAGGATGTACCTTTTAAGAGTAAGTTTGGAAATATATCCACAAGTCTTGTATTCAGACTTTTTTGTGGAATTAAAATATCAGATACACAAACCGGTCTTCGTGCCATACCGTATGAATATCTTTCGCTTATGTGTGAGACACAGGGTGAGAGATTTGAATATGAGACGGAGATGCTGTTTGCATTTAAGAAGAATAATATAGAATTTCTTGAGCAGAAGATTGAAACGGTATATATAGAGGATAATGCCTCAACTCATTTCAATCCGATTAAGGATTCTATTAAGATATACAGAATTATTTTTAAGTTTGTGCTTAGTTCGGGCACGTCATTTTTGATTGATTACGGAATATTTACATTATTGGTATTTTTGCTTACCAATATGGAAAGAGGAATAAGATTGTTAATTGCTACCTTTGTGGCAAGGGCAATATCTTCAATCTGTAATTATACCATGAACAGAAAGGCTGTATTTAAGTCGGAGGCACCACTAAAGCAGTCTCTTGTAAGATATTATATGCTTTGTGTGGTACAGGCATGTGCATCCTATGGTCTGGTGTATTTGTTAAGCCATGCCTTTGGTGCGGGTTCGTTTCTTGAGGCAGTGCTAAAGCTGGTTGTGGATATTTTTTTATTTATGATTAGCTTCAGGATACAGAAAAACTGGGTATTTAAATAAAGTATTGTGAGGAAAATATGAGCGACGATATCGAAATTATTAATATTAATATGGATGAGGATTCTTCTGAAAAGAAGACTTCGGGAAATGTTAAACCGGATGGGAATAACAAGAGGAATAAGAAGAAAAAAGGTCTTACACCATTAAAGGTAATAGGAAGAATATTATTGGTTATAATCACTTTTGTGGTTGTAACATTTATTGGTGCGTATTCCACGTTATGGGTTATATGTCATGGACCAAGCAAGGCAGCAAGAGATTTGTTTGTATCAACAATTCTTGAGACAGGACAGATGAAGTTTTTAGCATCATGGTATTTCAGCGAAGAGGAGATTCTTGCCATTACTGACCGTAATGGTATGGGACAGACTGATGAAGAGGTTAATCCGGACCTTATTGTTATTAAACCGGCGGAAGAGCAGGATAAAGATAATGAGGACGGCGAGGAAGAATTTGACATTAATGGAATAGAGATAGTTGAACTGTCAGGACGTTCTTATTTTGCCAAGCTGATGATAATAAATGACCCTTCAAGAGTTAAGCTTTCAACCATATATCCTTGGTCTGATTTTAATCGTAGTAAATATGGTGAGACTTTGGAGAATCTTGTTATACAGGGAGATTATCTTGCCGGAATTAATGGTGGCGAATACTATTCAGATGGTAACTGGGGCGGTATTCCAAAGGGGCTTGTAGTATGTGATGGACAGATACAGTATTGTGCACCACAGGCAGGCGATGTAATGGTTGGCTTTAATGAGGATGATATTCTTATGATTATGGATATCGGAAATATGTCTGCTGAACAGGTTGAAGCCATGGTTATAGAGAACAGAATCAGGGATGCGGTAAGCTTTAAGGATATTGACGATGGAGACAGTAATCACTTTACCAAGCTTATTATAAATGGAACTGCCAGAGAAATCAGTGGTAATGGAAGTGGTGCTAACCCTAGAACAGCCATTGGACAGAGAGCAGATGGTGCAGTACTTTTGCTTGTAACGGATGGTCGTGGTGCAGCAGGACATCTTGGTGCAACTGCACTTGATCTTATTTCGATAATGCAGGAATATGGTGCAGTTAATGCAGCTAATCTGGATGGTGGAAGCTCATCAGCAATGTACTATGACGGAGCATATGAGATGACTAGTGTTACATTATACTATTCGACCTCCTCATGGAGATTACCGACTGCTTTTGTAGTTGAGAAGAGGGAGGAACAGTAATGAGTAAGAAAAAAATAAGATTTCCTTTTTTCTGGGTATTCTATGCTGTATTTATTATAGCAATGGCAGTGTTCTGGGTTAAGGTGATTGACTATGTAAAGTTTTGTCTTAACACATATGAGGCTTGTCAGCCGGAATATGTTGTGGAGGCTGTAGTAGACCAGATAGAGGCACTTAATATAGATGAGTACATGTCCTTTGAGACATCGGATTCAAGATTCCAGAATGGGGATATATATAAGGAGCTTTATATACAGAAAATAACCGGTAAGGAAATAACCTATGAAAAGGCAGCAGGCAGCTATGATGCAAAGGCACCTGTATATAATCTTTATATCGGTGAAGAACATATAGCAACGGTTACTCTTAACGAGGTATCCACTGAGCCGCTTATGTTTATTCTTGCAAAGCAGGAATGGGAGGTTATGGATGTTACACCAATTTATGAGGTATACAATGAGGGTGTGACAATTAAGGTTCCGGATATATTTACAGTATATGTAAATGATATAGAGCTGGAGTCCGGTGAGCTTACAGGTAACGAATGGGAGATTGACGAGTTTGAATATGCAGCCGAATATGTAGCTGTGCCAAAGATCGTTGAGTACAGAGTGGATGGGCTGTATGAAGCTCCGGATGTAAAGATATACGATAATGCAGGCGAGCTTGTGGAGTATATTCAGGAGGGAGATTATATTGAAGCAATAGAGTTTGCCAAAAATGCTATGGATGAGGAGCTTGAGAGCTTTGCACTTACTAATGCAAAGAATTATTCTAATTTCTTCTCAAGAGATATAGAAGGCTGTAGAAACAGCATAGAGCCAATCAGCTATATGTTCCCGGCAGATTCATATTATCTTGAACTGGCTGAAAACTATAGAATTAACGATATGTGGATGTATAGTGCTCATGAGACACCGGTATTTTCTAATGAAGCAGTATCGGAATATATACAGTACACAGAGGATTTCTTTTCATGTAATGTATATTTTGACAAGCAGATGACACTTACACTTAACGGTGAATCAAGAATGGATGTTACAAATACTACATTCTACTATGTAAAGATTGATGGAAAATGGGTTATTGCAGATATGAAGGCAGTAACTGAATAATAGTAGGAATAGTTGTGTTAAAGGGGGGACTTTTTTATGTATGGGGTGGCAAAGACCATTGTAAATGAAGTGAAAAAGGTTGTTATTGGCAAGGATGAGGTTGTAGAAAAGGTAATGCTTGCTATTCTTGCTAATGGACACATTTTAGTTGATGATATTCCGGGCGTTGGAAAGACTACCATGGCCATGGCTTTTTCAAAGGCTATGGGTTGTATAAGCAACAGAATACAGTTTACGCCGGATGTAATGCCGTCTGATATTATGGGGTTTTCAGCATATAACGCAAAAATTCAGGATTTTGAATACCGGGCAGGTGCGGCAATGTGTAATATTCTTCTGGCTGATGAGATTAACAGAACCTCCAGCAAGACACATTCGGCGTTATTGGAGGTAATGGAAGAGCGCAGGGTTTCTGTGGATGGTGTCACAAGGGCGGTACCGAATCCTTTTATAGTAATTGCCACACAGAATCCTGTAGGTTCAATTGGAACACAGCTGCTTCCTGAATCCCAGCTTGACAGATTTATGATAAGACTTTCAATGGGATATCCGGTACCTGCACAGGAAATAGAGATTCTTAAGGGCAGGGAAAAAGGAAATCCTATGGATAATGTTGAAAGAATTACAGACCAGCAGGGCATACTACAGCTTATAAGTCAGGTAGATGATATTTTTGTGCATGATGCAATATATGATTATATTGTACGTCTTGTTAATGCAACAAGAAATCATCCGCTGGTGGAGCTTGGTGTGAGTCCGAGAGGTTCACTTGCCCTTACGAAAATGACTAAGGCATGTGCCTTGTATAATGAGCGTGAATATTGTGTGCCGGGAGATGTAAAGGCAGTATTTTATGATGTTGTGGGACACAGACTTAAGCTCAGCTACAAAGCCGGTATGGAAAAAATATCGGAGAAGGACGTAGCAGAGCAAATATTAAAGACTACAGAGGTTCCAAGACTAAAAAAGAGGGGTTAGATGTTAAAACGGAAAATAGCATATTTCATATTGCTGTATGCAGTAATTGCATTTAATGTAATATATAACTTCTATTCAGGTTATGTGACATTGGTGGTTATGATTGTTTTGCCGGTGTTGTCAGCTATTATTCTGGTTTTACAGAAATTTCTGGTACGGATTACAATCAGCACTCCTACAGATATTGTATACCGCTTTACAGAATATACAGTATATATAACCGTCACAAATCCTACACCCTTTCCCATAACCTGTGGTGCGGTTAAACTGGAGCGGCAAGGGAAGGAAGAGTATATAGAGTTTGGGGTATCTGCTTTTTCTAAAACTGTTTTCAAATACAGATATAAGGAAAAGCATTGTATACAGACAACATTATCTGCAAAAAAAGTATATATATATGATTACTTTAAAATAATTAAATTAAGGATTAAAGCAGCAGGCGTGGCAAAGGTTACTGTTTTGCCAGGTCTGTTTGGCGTGTTTGGACAGAATATAGACACAGGAGAAAGACAGGAGGAGGACAGCACCAGACCTGTTACAAAAAAGGGAGACGACAGAACGGAGATATATGGTATCCGTGCATATACTGACGGGGATAGTGAAAGAAATATTCATTGGAAATTAAGCAGCAGCCAGAATAAGCTTATGGTAAAGGAATTTGGACAAAGGGAGGAAGCACAGCTGCTCTTTACAGCTGCTTTTTACCGGGTAGAGGATGAAAAAAGCCATAATATTAATGATATGATGTTAGAGGCAATGTACTCGGTTATGCATTCTTATATTGAGCAGAATATAGGAATTTGGGGAGTGGTATGCTCTGATGGAGGTGATTGTCTGAAATATCATATTAATTCAAAGCAGGAATTAAATAATTATTTTATTTCAATAATCGCCGCAAAGGAGGCAGTGGTACAGTATAGTACTCTTTTTGCAGCCTTTAACATGGAGAGAAAAAACTGCAGCTTTTTTCATTTTTCTACTGAGCTGACAGGGGCAGAGGTGGAAGCGATTATTACGGCTAACAGGATATCGGATACATTTGTATATCTTCCAGAGAGCACTTATACAAAAGCGGAGGAATATAAAAAGATGGGCATCAACCTTTCATATATTGCTATGGGAGGAGGTGTGCAGTATGAAATCGGAAATCACTAAAAAGCTGATATGGATTGGCTTTGTTATCGGACTTTGTATCTTTGGTGTGCATGTATCCTTAGGTGCATTTATAAATCAATTTGTTACAGGAATGCCTGATATGCGGTCAATGCTTTTGTGGGCTTTAGCAGGAGCGATGGCGGGAATCCTAATTACATTACTGCCAAAGGGAAGAGGGATTGCAGGCTTTTTAGGCGCCGGATTACTTTTATGGTATGCATGGCATAAAAGGAATGAAATATATGGCGGAATGATATATATCGTAAATAATGTAATTGAGGAAATTAATCTATATTACGATAGTGGTATATATTATCTGCTTCCAACAAGGGAAATGCTTTTATATGGAGATAAGCAGATGTGCATTAACTGGCTGAGTGCAATGCTTGGTTTTTTATATGTGCTTATTTTTTCATACGGTAAGGGGATTGGATTTCCGGTATTGGTGGCTCTTATGGCATACTGGCTTCCTGCAACACTGGAATGTGAGCTTACAAAACAGGAATATATATTAAACATGGTATTTGTATGTGCCTGTCTGAATATCAGGGGTACAATTCACCGGAAAAAAGCAAGAAGAAACAAAATTGCAAATATGCAGGCAGCTCTATTAATGGGGGTGCTTGTTTGTGTATGCGTAATAATCATCCAGAT
>JAZQLB010000235.1:0-8021 GCA_045542475.1 Lachnospiraceae bacterium
GTATACCTGTATCAACACATATGCTGTTAAAGACCTCATCATCAAATAATGACTTAAAGAATCTCTCCACATCTTCTGCCGAATCAAATTTAAAATAATATCTCTTATTACTTCCTGTTTCTCCATTATCACGAACCAATCCCACTCCTAAAAGGCTCTTTGCATAGAAGCTGTCAGGAACTGTTCCGTTCCAGCTCTCCGGAAGCATATAAGCAACCTGGTCACCCTTAATTGCAATTGTTTCACCCGTCATATATGGGTCTCCCACATTAAAAGCAATCCATGCATGTCCCTTAAGTACAAGGTTCTTAACTGCGCTCATATCAAGATTAGAGTTTAAGCTGTTAATAACAATAGCACTACTGCTGGCATTGGCACCACCGCCTTCTCCGCTATAGCCATAATAGCATCCTGCTATGGTTGCCGCATTATTATAGCCCTCACCGCTTGCAAAGGTCAAATCATCCTTAATATAAGCCTCACTACCGCTTCCAAGATTAAGCTTACCATTATTAAGCAGAATATCATATGCCCATATTTTTCCGTTATCATGACCAAAAAGAGCTGCATTACCAACATTAACCGGTCCTCCGGTAACCACATTACCGGAATTAACAGTTAAAGAGCTGTTAACATTAATCTTATTATATCCGCACACACCCCCGTTAACGTTTGCCGCAGAATCAACATTAATCTGCCCATCCGTTACAAAAGCATAATCTCTAAAGGTCATAAGTGCAGCTATTTCATCATCAATAATTCTAATATCCACATCCTCAGGATAACCAACCACAAAATCCACCGTTACCTCTGAAAAATAATTATTTGTGGTATTCTTATATGATATAGTCACATTCTCAAACACAATTCCGGTAACCTTACCCGTTGCCGGATCTGTCACAGTATTCATTCCATCATTTGCAGTAACATCAACCATACTGTTGCCGGTATAGCCCTCAAGCAGAGCAGATACATCGCCCCCTGCTAAAAACTTAGTCTGCAAATATGTAAAATATGTGCTTCTAAGAAGCTCATTTGCAGCCTCGTTAGAAATCATAATCGGTGACAAAGCAGTTGTATCAGCAAGGTTCTGAACAACATGCTGATAAGCTTCCTTTAACTGCAAATAGGCCTCGCTTGCGAGACCATTATATATTTCATCAACTGCCGTATCAGCAGAATAATATGCATCTTTTGATATTTTATCCATGTTCTTAAGCTTATAGGTCGCAATAACCATGGACATCATCGTTGCCCCAAGTATTGTAACAAAGGCAATAACAATCAGTGCCATAACCAAAGCAGAACCTCTGTTATCCCTGCTTAATTTCTTAATCATATCAATACCCTTCCATCCTTAATCCATCGGATTAATTGTAACCAGCGTGTCCCCATACTTGTCCGTAACCTTAATATTCACATAATACATATCATATACAGTCTTAATATTAGTATATGAGATAGTCTTATTAGCAGCATCCGGATTAACAGCAAAGCCATTAAATATGCTTGCCTCCTCATTAGTATGAACCTGAAGCCCCATACCGTTTATGCTAAAGTTGTACCTGTTAAATACATCATCTTTATCATCGCCCTGTCTTACAACATACACATCCAGCTTACTATCAACAAAATTGTCCGTACCTATATTATTAGTAATTGTATAATTAATTTCTTTGAAATCAATAAGTGCATCTGCTTCTGCATATAAAATATAAAGAGGAAGTATTTTTCCGTCTTCATCAGTTCCAAGAACTAATTCCTCCGGTTCAGGCATATACACAATTGTGCCCTCATACACCTTAGAAGTTGCCTCCTCTTCCTCAGCATCCTCGTCATCCGCTTCTTCATCCTCTGCCGGTATTTCCTCGCAAGGTACAACACCCTCTATTATAAAATTATAGGTATATTCAGTCTGAAACACAGCCTCATACTCACCACTGGCATTAATTCCCAAGGTTATGGTGACCTTCTTCTCTATATTAGGCTTAGCAATGTCTGATACAATATTAGCATCCACAGATTCATTAATAAGCATTAAATCCCCATATGTAAGCAAGGTAGTATCTGCAGCCACACAATCCCACTCACTTCCATCCTCAGAGATTGTATGTGTAAGATAATCTGTAGGGTCATTATTGAGCTCACCATACACAAAGGTAGACACAACACTATCATCATAAGCATATAATTCCCTGAAAATATTATTAGTTCCATCATATATATCAAGGAAATCTGCGGCTTTATAACCGGCGCCATCCTTATGAGTTAATACAAGCTCAATATCAAATTCTTCACCATTCTCGCCCTTCATATCAACAAGGTAGGTTCCGCCCAGATATTCACTCTCATCAACCCCTGCCGGCACAGAAACCGGAACGGTATATGTGTATATACCATCAGAATCCATACTGTTAAGAACAGTACTAAACACGTCCTTCGAGCTTACCGCCCTTGTCACCTCCAAAAGCTCCTGTGCCGCATTCTCGGCATTTTGAAGCTGAGCCGAATTACGGTTCACTCTTGCCGAAAATGAAAATGAATTAAGCAGTGGAACAGACAATACTGCTATAACTGCAATGGCAACTATAAGTTCAATCAAGGTAAAACCTCTATTATCTTGTCCCTTCTGCTTAATTCTCTTCATTTTATACCTCATTCTATCTGTATAATTCTACAGAGCCTTCCGTATCTCCCAATTCAAATCTAGGAGCCTTCTCATCATCATTAACAATTCTTATATTAAGTGTAAGGTCTGAATAATTCTCAACCTTAAGCTTAGCACCTGCCAAATCCTTGTCATCAATTCGCTCACAGCTATATACAATCAAATCCAAAGACTCACCCGGATTAAATGACTTGCCCTCTTCATAATTGGTTGCAGGATACTTTTTCTCACCAATTGAATAGCTCATGGTATACGACCCCTTCTCACCTTCAATTGTAAGCAGGATATTGGCAACACCATTGTAATTAGCCATTATCTGCGAAGAAACCATACCCTTTCTGTTAATCACAACCGAATCCATATCTGCCGACTCTGCATTAAGAGTAAGTGCTAAATCATAATCTGTAAGTGCACTGTTTCCCTTATCCGCTGCATCTGTTGCAGAAGGATTAAAGGTAGACGACTGGAAAATATTTTCTGTTCCTGTTGGAATATTCTCTATCTTTTGTTCCTCGAACACTCTGTCCTCACCGGTAATTATATACTGTGATACAACAAGCGAACCGGCCACAAGCTCATCTTCCTTATTATAACTCATGGAAATAGAATCAATTGTATATTTTGTCTCATAATTCTCGAAATAATCAAGAACCACCTTTAACTCATCATATGAACACTCATAAGCATATGTGGTAGTGCTCTTAAGTCCCTTAAGGTCTGTGTCATACACTGTTCCCGACTTATCCGGATTAGTTGATGTAATCTGTCCAAATGTATGAATCACTTCCTCCTCTGCAAGTAATACAGCCTTTGCCCATACGCCGGTATTAGCCTCCATCTCACTTGCAAAAATAAGTGTATCCTTTGTTGATGTTCCTGTTGCATAACCCTTAAGTGCCTCATCAAAATAAGCATTAAAAACTACCGCTTCATCCTCATATTCCTTCTTATGCTTAGATTTTTCGTCAAGATCATTATATTTGGCCTGCAAAGATGCAATTTCACTATTAAGAGCATCTGTCTTAGCAGTCAGACTTCTAAAACCATAAAACCATGAAAGGAAAACCACGATAAGACAACCTACTACGCATAATAGGGTTTTATCTCTTTCAGAAATAGATAATTTCATATTATTCGGCCTCCTTTGTAGTCTCTTCTAGCAATTCTTCAATATCAATTATAGGAATGTATCCAAGAGTAATTGAAAAGCTCTCTGTTGTAACTCCATTATCATCAATGTTCTCTGATACACCTGTAATCTTCACATCATATACATTACTCATTGCTTCAAGCTCTTCAATAAGCTTAGCCACACACAGCTTTGATGATGCTGTAGCAGTAAATGTCATTATACCATCCGTAACATTAAGTGAGCTTATTTCTACATCAGATGGAATTACCTCCTCCATCTTATTAAGCATCTCAAGAAGGGTATCATTATTATTAACAGTCATGGTAACGTAGTTGAGCATATCCGCTGCCTTATCCTTGGCTGTATAATAATCATCAACCACCTGCTGCACATCCTGTATCTTCTCTATCCTGTACTCAAGAACCTCTTTTTCCTTAAGTGCCTTATTATAATTAATAAACGGATAACCAATTAATACAACCGATATAAATGCACTACCTATAATAAGTGCTCTTAAATCATTGCTTGTACCTCTTCTCTTGGCAATATCCAGCTGCTTCTTCGGAATAAAGGATACCGGCTCAAGCACTGCTCCGATATTCTCCATGTAGCTGAGAATATTATGTGTATCCACAGTACATTCAGGTGCTATTGTTACATTTTTAAGTGTATCAATAACCGTAACCGAATGATTAAGCTCTGAATTAAGAAGCTTATTAAGCCCCTTAATCGGTCCCCCCTTCTCAATAAGGTAAGCCTTATCAAGCGGTGCTCCCTGATTACGTGTAACATAATAATCCACAATACGGCTAAGATTGCCTAACATATATTTTAATGATTCTGTTACCGTATCTCCATCAAAGCTACCGTGAACATATTCTGTATCAGATTCTAAAAGCTTAGCTGCTTCCTCCTCTGATATTTCATTCTTCTCCGCAAGCGCATGTATTACAACATTTCTTCCGTAAGGTATTGTTCTCTGTAGCTTTAATACACCAGCCTCCAAAATACTTACGATAGTGTTATTATTATTAACCTGAATAACAATATTTGGCTTCTCATCAATCTGCTGCTTAATCATCTGCAGGGTTGAGTTACCGTAATAGTCCATTGACACAAGATTAAGCTCAAGTCTGTCAGCCAACATATAGTAGCTCTCAACCATTGCCTCTGGTGCCGCAATAACCATTAAACGAAGCTTTTTCTTATCCTCTTCCTTAAAAGACTCAAGAACTGAGTGAGTAAATACATATTCATCCACATTAACAGGAAAATATTCTGATGAGTTAGCATCTACCATTGGCTTAATCTTATCCTTTTTAACAAAAGGAACTACGATTTCCTTATTAGCTATTCGAGAACCAGAAAGCGTAAATGTAATATTCTTAGCCTTCATTTCCTTCTCATAAATAGTCTGCTTAAGAATCTTAGAAAACTTCTCTATATCTATCAATTCACCATCATCGTAAGTAAGCTCCGGTGTAGGAATCGCTACCGCCTGAAGAACCTGAACATTCTTGTTATTTCCCACAACTTCACATATCTTAACTTCTTCACTATTAATTGAAACTGTTATAACCTTCATCTTCTTGGAAGCCATATTAACCCTCTCTCATTCTGTAATATCTTCTAATTCTCTTAAATACGTCCACAAATCCTTTTATGGTTGTACAAATCCTTTTATGAAAATATTTAAGAGAATTAAGTTACAATTCTCTTAAAAATCAATTAAAACAGACTAAAATACCAGTCTGTCATCTGATTGCCAAACAGCATGGCAATAACTATTCCTGCTGAAAGATATGGTCCAAATGCAAGCTGATTGCCTTTGTTGCACACCTTCATAATAATGAGATGTATTACTGAACCTATTATACACCCCAGAAAGAAAGCAAGAATAATCTGCTTGGCGCCAAGCACCAGCCCGGCGGCAGCCATAAGCTTAACATCTCCTCCACCCATCGCTCTGCCGTTTGTTACAACAATTAATAAAAGCAAAAAACCGCTTATACACACCAGTCCTATCAGATGGGATACAATATTCTCATAATCAAGTATTGCTCTGATAATTCCAATGCCTAAAATAAAAAGATTAATCTGCGGTGGAATCTCAAATGTTCTCAAATCAATAACACTAAGTACCACTAACGCCGAGAACATTAGAGCCAACAATATGCTATCCACATTGTATCCATTAATGCAAAATATCAGTACATACCCGAAACCATTAATCGCCTCGATTAATGGATATTGTACTGAAATCTTTGCTCTGCAATATCTGCATTTTCCACCAAGACACAACCAGCTCATAAGTGGTACGAGGTCGTACCACTTAAGGCTGTGATTGCAACTCATGCAATGTGAGCCAATCGTTGCTATATTCTCTTTTTTAGGAATTCTGAATATGCATACATTCAGAAAGCTTCCGATTACTATTCCGTATAGGAAAATGATTAATAGTAAGATTAACTCGTATAGCATGATTATGTATGGTCCTTATTATCTTGTAACTGAGAAATCGTCACCATTCTTTGTTGTTAATACATTACCAGACGAATCAACTGCTTTTACAGTAACCTTACCATCTGTTGCAACTGAAATAATAATCTTACTTGCATTCTTACATGTCTTACTAGCAAATGTTATAGGATTTACACCTCCATTATTCACATCAATCTTAGCTGTGTTACCAACTAAGTTTTCTCTTATAAGATTTGCAAAACCATCATCTGTGTTTAATACAGTAATAAAATCTACACCTGTATCATAAGCGTTTGCTGTATCTAATGCAACTGAACTACCCTTCTCTGTTGCAACAGCTAACTGTGCTGCTGCTGCGATTGAATCAAGTGCCTGAATATCCTTTGACTCTCTTGACTTCTCAATGTTCTGAATTAATGTAGGAGCGATAACACCTACTAATACTGCCATAATAGCAATAACTACGATAAGCTCTACAAGTGAGAAACCTTTGTTGTTCTTAATTTTCTTCATAATGAAAATCTCCTTTGTTATATTATATAGTTTTATTTGTTATCGGGGTTCGGGTGCCCCGTACTAACCTCAATTAGAACGCATTGTATAACTGCATCATAGGTGAATACATTGCAAGAACAAGTATACACACTACAACTGCCATAAATACAATAATTAACGGCTCCATAAGTGTAGTTAATGACTTAGTAGTGGTCTCCACCTCTTCGTCATAATAATTGGCTACATTCTCAAGCATTTCTTCCATGTTACCTGTCTCTTCACCAATACCAATCATATGTACAACCATGGATGGAAATAATCCGCTTATTTTTAACGGTGTTGATAACGCTTGTCCTCGCTTTACCTGCTCTACAGCATCATTCATAACATCCCCAAACAATACATTATCAAGGGCATCTCCTGTTATCTTAACTGCATCCACAAGCGGCATACCTGCCGCAAGAAGTGTAGATAATGTTCTTGCAAATCTTGAACATATTGTCTTAACAGTAAGCTCACCGAATATCGGCATCTTCAACATCAATCTTGCGATAATTCGTTTTCCCTCCGGTGATGATGAAAATACTTTATACGCTAACACAATACCTGCAATAATTATAAGCACTACAACCCAGTTAGCAATCACAAAGTCGCTAATATTCATTATTGCCATAGTAAGTGCCGGCATCTCTACATCAAGGTCTTCGAACATCTTCATAAAGTTAGGTATAAGATATAATATCATAACACCCATAACTGCTATCATTACACACATAAGCACAGCCGGATACGTCATAGCCTGCTTAACCATACCCTTAATCTTGCTGTCCTTCTCAAAATGCACAGCCATTCTCTCAAGTGCAATCTCAAGAGAGCCCGACTGCTCACCTGCTACAACCATATTCATCATAATGTTAGGGAATATACCCTCTTCCTTCTTCATCGCTGCCGAAAGAGTATCACCCTTCTCAACATTAGCCTTCGTATTAACAAGAGCCTGCGCTAACGCCTTATTGGCAGTCTGCTTGCTAAGCATGTCAAGTGCCGTAACTACACTTACACCCGCCTTAAGAATACTGGTAAACTGTCTACAGAACACCGCCAAATCACGACTCTTAATCTTCTTACTTCCGAAGCTTAAATTAATGTCCTTATTAAGAACAGATGCTTCCTGTAATGAAATAAGTGTAACACCCTCTCCACTAACCATAACCTTAGCCTGGTCATAGGTATCCGCATCAATTG
>JAZQLB010000236.1:0-7605 GCA_045542475.1 Lachnospiraceae bacterium
GCAACTCCTTGGCTCACAGAACGACATGGCTACGATCCGACTTTATGAAACCGCGAGATGCAATGGCGAATATTGCCACATCGAGCGGGTTACACGCGAGATTTTTCCGGAAGATATAATATACAAAAAGGAGAATAAAAGAAATGTGGGAACAAATTAATTCAGTTTTAACAGCCATTGATGACTTCGTATGGGGTGTGCCTCTTATGGTGCTTATTATGGCAGGCGGACTTCTCTTAACAGTACGTTTAGGGCTGTTACAGGTCAGAAAGCTTCCATTAGCTCTTAAATGGATGGTAAAGAACGAAGAGGGCGGCATCGGTGAGGTATCTTCATTTGGTGCGCTTTGTACTGCCCTTTCGGCAACTATCGGAACCGGTAATATCGTAGGTGTTGCGACAGCGGTATGTGCAGGTGGTCCGGGAGCTTTATTCTGGATGATAGTAGCGGCATTTCTTGGAATGGCGACTAAATATGCAGAAGGTCTTTTAGCGGTTAAGTACCGTGTGATTGATGAGAATAACCATTCACTTGGCGGACCTTTCTATTACATAGAGCAGGGTATGGGTAAGAAGTTTAAATGGCTGGCTAAGTTGTTTGCTTTCTTTGGTGTATGTGCGGGTCTGCTTGGTATTGGTACCTTTACTCAGGTTAATGGTATATCTTCAGCCGTTCAGTCCTTCTTTGACCCAAATAAGACAAATACTGTTAATATTCCATTTTTAGGGGAGTATTCATGGGCAGTAGTTATTGCATCGATTGTGCTTGCATTATGCGTAGCACTGGTGCTTATCGGTGGAATTAAGAGAATTGCCAAGGTATCAGAGATTGTTGTGCCTTTCATGGCGATAATATACATAGTGTTCTGTCTCGTACTTATTATTGGAAATATAACAGCAGTTCCGGCAGCCTTTGCCACAATAGTAAAAGCAGCATTTAATCCGCAGGCAGTTACCGGTGGTGTGGTTGGCTCAATGTTTATAGCTATGCAGAAGGGTGTTGCAAGAGGTATTTTCTCTAACGAGGCAGGTCTTGGTTCAGCACCTATTGCAGCAGCGGCAGCAAAAACAAATAATGCGGTAAGACAGGGACTTGTATCAATGACAGGTACATTTATTGATACAATTGTTATCTGTACCATGACAGGACTATCAATTGTTATTACAGGTGCATGGAAAGTGGAAGGCTTAGAGGGGGTTCAGGTAACCTCATATGCATTCCAGAACGGACTTCCATTTAATTCAACAGTATCAGCAGCCATACTTATGGTATGCCTTGTATTCTTTGCCTTTACAACTATTCTTGGCTGGGATTACTATTCGGAAAGATGTCTTGAGTATCTTTCTAATAAGAATGAGAAAGCAGTTAAGGTATACAGATGGTTATATATTGTAGCGGTATTTATTGGACCATATATGACAGTATCGGCGGTATGGACTATAGCAGATATCTTTAATGGATGTATGGCATTTCCAAATATGATTGCGATGTTTGCACTTAGCGGTGTTGTAGCTAAGGAGACTAAGGCATTCTTTAAGAACTTTAAGAAGTAAATGTCATGAAAAAAGAGTTGTTTGTATAGTACAAATGATATAATTGTTGTAGCTCCTATTCCGTGCTAATATTAACTAAATTAGAACAAAGGAGATAAAGCTATGGCAAAATATGATGAATTACTTGCTACAGAATTACAGGAAGGCGAACAGATTATTAAGCAGGAGGCAGGAGACTGCTGGGAATATTTGGGAATATTCGGAACTCAAAAGAGCGGATGTTATTTTCTCACTAATAAAAGAATAATATTCTATTATTTGTTTAATAAGAGATTTGAGATTAATTACAGCGATATTAAATCCATAGAATTATGCAATGTAGGTCCATTAATCCGTTTTGTTCCATGTGGAATTAAGATTACGACAAAGGATGATAATACATATTATATGTCTGTAATGAAGAGGAAGGATTATATGGAATTAATTCAGAGTAATATGGCAAAATAGTCTATTATAAGCGGATATGTAAAAATCTATAAATACGCTCTAAGTTGATATTTATTATTGACTTAGGGCGTTTTTTGATTGAAAATGAATGAAGAGACATATGGGAAATACAAAAGAATCGTAAAGGGGCAGTATATGTATCAGCACTATGATAATAACAATGAAAATATAAGTCTGCATGATTGTAAGGCAGAAAATTTATACCAGTACAAGGGTTATTGCACGCAGGTTATGGAATGCCAGCTATGGTGTAAGAAAAAGCCTTATCATAGGGAGTGTGTGTTAATCGTATCACTGGATAATATAACTTATTGTTGGAACAGTCTGCTTAAAGAGCGGATATGGTAGTAAATCAATTTTTGGTAAATTACAGAGGAGATACGCATATGGAGCTGATAGTAAAGGCTTTTTCAGAATTAACAACAGCAGAGCTTTACGAGATATTAAAGGCAAGAGCCGAGATATTTATAATGGAGCAGAATATTAATTATCAGGATATGGATGATATTGATTATAGAAGCCTTCACTGTTTTTATATGGAGGATAATAAGGTAATTGCATATCTTAGAGCCTTTTATAAAAATGAAGACAGGTTGGTTGTTAAGGTAGGAAGGGTGTTGACTTTAGAGCATGGGATAGGACTTGGCAGGAAATTGCTTGAGGAAGGTCTGCCGGCTATAAAAAGGCATTTTGATTGTAATAAGATATATATTGAAGCACAAAAGCATGCAATTGGCTTCTATGAGAAATTTGGTTTTAAGGTCACGTCGGAGGAATTCATGGAAGAGGGCATAATTCATGTCGCCATGGAGCTGAATAACTGGTAAAGAAACACAGAAGCTTGAAGATTTCCATGTATTTGCGGTGAGATTTGGACAATGTTACATTTGGTTGCGTAATTGCTACATTGATGAGGTGGAAATATTTGGTAGTGAAAAGTATTATTTTATTATCAAATAAGGAGGTATATACAATGAGATTTGAAGAGAAAATAGTTAAGCTAAGAAAGAGCAAAGGTTTATCACAGGAAGAACTGGCAGAGAAATTAGGAGTATCAAGACAGGCGGTTTCACGTTGGGAATTAGGCAGTACAACACCGGATTTATCTAATCTTAAACAGCTAAGTGAGGTGTTAGGAGTATCTGCGGATTATTTAATTCATGATGATTATGAGAGTGATGAGGATATTCCAAAGGTAAAAGAAACAAAATTGATAATAAATGAGAAGGATGAGAAGCAGAGTAGAGAATACCTTAGTTTAATATGTATATATATTTTTGCCACTATTAGCTGGATATTTGTAACATGTATAAGCTTTAGCATTGTGTTTATTATGTGTGTATTTATAAATGCATTTCTTGCAGTCTACTATTATTATAATTATAGAAAAATAAAGTTTAGTGGGGAAAGAGGTATATGAATTGCTTTTAAAGAGGAAAAAGGCGCAATCTAGCGCCTTTTTCGATATTCACCCGGCGTAACTCCATAAGTACGCTTAAAAAGCCTGTTAAAATACGACAGATTATCAAAGCCTGTTTCCTGAGCGATTTCAAGTATGGTGGCACCACTAGCTACCAGCAGATTGGCAGCCTTAGACATCCTATATTCATTAAGATACACAGTAAAGGTCTGGTTCATGGTCTGCTTAAAGAACCGCATAAAATGAGAGCTTGAAAAGCAGCACAGTTTTGCCATATCGTCAATGCTTATAGTCTCATCATAATGCTCCTCAATATATTTTAACACCAGCTTAAGCTTATCCAGATTTCCATTATCTTTTTCGTCATCATTAGTAACCCTCTTACATCCGCTAAACAACGCCGAGAAAAAACAGAACAGATACCCCTTAACCGCAATCTCATAGGCCTGTGCCTTATCCCTGCAGCAGGCATCCGCCATATCCAGAAAGTGTGCAGCATCCGCATATTTTTCAGTAGTCTCCGGCGATATAAGTACCGGGAATTCCAGCTCCCCATTAAGCAAAGGCGTAAAATACTCACTATACATCCTCTCCGGCAGCCTCGAAGACAAAAAATCCATCTCAAAAATAATATTCTCATACTCCATTCTGCTCCCCGAAAGTGCCTCAATAGAATGTAAATGCCCCGGCAGAACAAAAACAATATCCCCCGCACTTACCCGATAATTAACAAGGTCAACTCCAACAACTCCATGCCCCTTCTTAATATAAATAATCTCCGCATCCTCATGCCAATGTAGGCTGACGCTCTTAAAATCCAAAGGAATAGTACAAAGATAAGTATTATAAGGAAAAATAGCACTAGTATGCCCTTTATTTTCCCTAAATTCTTGATAAGATGTCAATTTTTCGCCCATACTACCTCCAGTGAAGTCTTTGGCAGCGGAGGGACAGGGGATGTGTTTTGAGCAGGCATTAGGCAGGGCAATTAGAATTTCTTATTGCCCGAACGTCGCCTGCTCAAAACACATCCCCAGCCCCTCCGCCGCGAAAATCTGAACTACATGATAGTATTGTACAATAAATTGCAACTATAATGCAAGAAAATAACAAAAAGAAAGCGTTATAATGCTAGTATATTACAAATAACACTAATATGTACCACACATGGAGGTAATTATGTTAAAGGAATCAGTTTTAAAACAGTACGGAAAATCAATTCAGGAGTGCACAGACACAGAACTCTACGAAGCATTATTAACAATGGTTAATGACATGGCAACAGCCAAGGAGAGCAATGAGGGCAAGAGAAAGCTCTACTATATTTCAGCAGAGTTTCTTATAGGTAAGCTCCTTTCAAATAACTTAATCAACCTCGGAATATATGATGAGGTTAAAAACGAGCTTGATGAGGCAGGCAGAAGTCTTGCTGACCTTGAGGAAATGGAGCCGGAACCATCACTTGGTAATGGTGGTCTCGGAAGACTTGCAGCATGTTTCCTTGATTCTATTGCAACATTAGGTCTTAATGGTGACGGTATCGGTCTTAACTATCATTACGGACTTTTTAAGCAGGAGTTTAAGGATAATCTTCAGTTTGAGACTAAGAATCCTTGGATTGATAAGAAGAGCTGGCTTAATAAGACTGATGTAAGCTATGATATTGAATTTGGTGATGTAACAGTTAAGTCACGTATGTATGATATTCTTGTGACAGGTTATAACAACAGAACCAATAAGCTTCATTTATTTGATATTGAGACTATTGATGGCTCTATTGTAAAGAACGGTATTGATTTTGATAAAGAGGACATTAAGAAGAACCTTACCTTATTCTTATATCCTGATGACAGTGATGATGCAGGCAGATTGCTTAGAGTGTACCAGCAGTATTTCATGGTAAGCAATGGAGCAAGACTTATTTTAAAGGAAGCCAAGGAGCGTGGCTGTAAGCTTACAGACCTTAACGAGTATGTGGCAATCCAGATTAACGATACCCATCCAACCATGGTTATTCCTGAGCTTATAAGACTTCTTATGGCAGAGGGCATTTCAATGGATATTGCCATTGATGTGGTAAGCAGGACCTGTGCCTATACTAACCACACCATCCTTGCCGAGGCTCTTGAGAAATGGCCAATTAAGTATCTTGAAAAGGTCGTTCCACAGCTTATGCCAATCATTAAAGAGCTTGATAAGCGTGTACGTGCTAAGTTTAAGGATGAGTCAGTATATATCATTGACAAGGACAACAGAGTTCACATGGCTCATATCGACATTCACTATGGTTATAGTGTAAATGGTGTTGCCTACCTCCATACAGAGATTTTAAAGGACAGCGAGCTTAATAATTTCTATAAAATATATCCTGAGAAATTCAATAATAAGACTAATGGTATCACCTTTAGAAGATGGTTATTACACTGCAACAAGCCTTTAACAGAGTTTATCACAAGTCTTATAGGTGACGGCTTTAAGAAGGATGCCATGGAGCTTAAGAAATTAGAGAAGTTCATTAATGACGAAACAGTTCTTGATAAGCTTTTAGAGATTAAGCAGGCAGCAAAGGCGGAGCTTAAAGACTATCTTGCAGCTACACAGGGCATTGAGATTGACGAGAATTCAATTTATGATATTCAGATTAAGAGACTTCACGAATACAAGAGACAGCAGATGAACGTTCTTTACGTTATCCATAAATATCTCGAAATCAAGGGCGGCAAGCTTCCAAAGAGACCTATCACAGTTATTTTTGGTGCAAAGGCAGCACCTGCATATGTAATCGCAAAGGATATTATTCACCTTATCCTCTGTATGCAGGAGCTTATAGCAAATGACCCTGAAGTAAGCCCATACCTTAAGGTGGTTATGGTTAAGAACTACAATGTAACAAAGGCAGAGAAGTTAATTCCTGCATGCGATATTTCAGAGCAGATTTCCCTTGCTTCTAAGGAGGCATCAGGTACAGGTAACATGAAATTTATGCTTAACGGTGCAGTTACTCTTGGTACAATGGATGGTGCAAACGTTGAGATTTGTGAATGTGCAGGCAAGGAGAATGAGTATATTTTCGGTAAGTCAAGTGATGTGGTAATCGAGCATTATGCAAAGGCTGATTACGTTTCTATGGATTACTATGAGAAGAGCGACATTATTAAGGATGCGGTTGACTTTATTATCAGTGAAGAGCTTCTTGCAATCGGTAACGAGGAGAATCTTGAGAGATTATATGCAGAGCTTCTTAATAAGGACTGGTTCATGACACTTCTTGACCTGGAGGAGTACATTCAGGTTAAGGATAAGGCATTCGAGGAGTACGAGGACAGAAGAGCATGGTCAGTTAAGATGTTAAAGAACATCGCAAATGCGGGCTTCTTCTCATCGGACAGAACTATTGCTGAGTACAACAAGGACATCTGGAAATTATAATAGGACATTTATAATGAATAATATTGTATTTGATTTATATGGAACCTTGGTGGATATTCATACGGATGAGTACAGTAAGAATTTTTGGAAGAAATTTGCCAAGAATCTTAGAAAAAATGGAATACATTACAATTACAAGGACACACAGGCTGAGTATCTTAGCCTGTGCGCTTTGCATACCCGGAAAATGCAGGAGAGCCACCTGGATACGCTGGTGGAGATTAATATTTCGGATGTATTTTATGATATGTGCCGTAAAAAGAGGGCAAGTATTTCACGCAGTCAGTCGGATGCTATCGGAAGAAAGTTTCGTGAACTGTCAACGGATTATATCCGCATCTATGATGATACTATAGAGGTTCTGACAAGTCTTAAGGCACATAATAAGAAAATCTGGCTTCTTTCAAATGCACAGGAGTTGTTCACCATACCGGAGCTTGAAAAATTGGGACTGGCAGAGTATTTTGACGGGATTGCCATATCCTCGGTGGCTGGCATAAAAAAGCCGGATGCAGGCTTTGCTGAGTATCTTTTTTCACAGTATGACCTTGATGCATCCGATTGTATTATGATTGGTAACGAGTATGCTTCTGATGTGATGGTGGCTAAAAATTCAGGGATGGGGTATGTGTATATTCTTAGTAATCTGACCCCACGTAGGGAGTGGGAGCTGTATGCTGATGAGGGGGTCATGGCACTTGGTCAAATTATGGGAGAGAAATATTTGCAATAATTTGTAAATCAGTATTTCAAAGA
>JAZQLB010000237.1:0-2990 GCA_045542475.1 Lachnospiraceae bacterium
AATGACGAGTGGATTAAGACACGAACAGGTATCAGCAGACGTTATGTATGTGACGAGGGTGAGAGTTGTTCAACACTTGCAATTGAAGCCGCTAAGAAGGCTGTTGAAGCTGCAAATGTTCCGCTTGAGGAGATAGGTGTAGTTGTTGTTGCAACTGTAAGTGCCGATTATGCTTTTCCATCAACGGCATGTCTTATTCAGAAGGCATTAGGTCTTCCTAAGGAGACAATGTCATTTGATATCAGTGCTGCCTGTTCAGGCTTCTTATATGGACTTAATATATGTAAGGGACTTTTAAATGGCAGCAATAAGAGGTATGCACTTTTAGTAGGAAGCGAGCAGATGACAAGACTGCTTGATTTTACTGACCGTTCTACTTGCGTATTATTCGGAGATGGTGCAGGCGCGGCAGTTCTTGAATTGGATGACAGTCTGTTTGTACACAAGGCATGGTCGGATGGTAATTCAGAGGTTCTTTCTTGTAAGGGTGCAGGCTATAATGATGCCAAACTGCTTATGGACGGTAAGGAGGTATTTAAGTTCGCTGTTAAGGTTATCAGACAGGGAATTGATACAGTCTTAGAGGAAGCCGGACTTAGCATGGATGATATAGATTATGTAGTATGTCATCAGGCAAATGAAAGAATTATTGAAAGCGTAAGTAAGCGTTATGTGGGAGCTGCAGACAAATTCTATTTAAACATTGCTGACTATGCCAACACATCGGCAGCCAGCATACCAATCGCTCTTGACGGCATGATGAGGAAGGGATTGCTTAAAAGAGGAATGAAGATTGTGAGTGTAGGTTTTGGTGCAGGCTTTACATGGAGCAGCGCAATTCTAACAATTTAATAAAGAGGAAAAAACATGCGGATTAATGAACTTTTAGGAACCAAATACCCATTTATTCAGGGTGGTATGGCAAATATCGCTACAGGCGAGTTTGCGGCAGCAGTATCCAATGCAGGCGGTTTCGGACTTATTGGTGCAGGTGGGATGAATGTTGACATGTTAAGGGATAACATCAGAAAGTGCAGAGCTTTAACAGATAAGCCTTTTGGTGTGAACTTAATGCTCATGCATCCACAGGCAGATGAGATGGCAGACCTTATCGTTGAGGAAGGCGTTAAGGTGGTTACAACAGGCGCAGGTAATCCTGCCAAGTATGTAAGTCGTTGGAAAGAGAGCGGAATGATTATTATGCCTGTTGTTCCAAGTGTTGCACTTGCAAGAAAGATGGAACAGTTAGGATGCGATGCTGTTATTGCTGAGGGAACAGAAAGCGGTGGACATGTAGGCGAAATGACTACAATGACCCTTGTTCCACAGGTGGTTGATGCAGTTAATATTCCTGTTATTGCAGCAGGTGGTATTGGTGATGGAAGGCAGCTTGCAGCAGCATTTGCACTTGGTGCATGCGGTGCACAGCTTGGAACATGTCTTCTTGTATCAGAGGAATGTCCTATCCATGAGAATTATAAGGCAGCCGTTATTAAGGCTAAGGATAATGACACCATTGTTACAGGACGTATCGCAGGTACACCGGTAAGAATTATCAAGAACACAATGGCAAGAGAATATGTTAAGCAGGAGAAGGCCGGAACTGATAAGATGGAGCTTGAGAAATATACTCTTGGTTCACTTAAGAGAGCTGTTTTTGAGGGAGATGTTAAGACAGGTTCCTTAATGGCAGGTCAGGTAGCAGGCCAGTTAAATGAAATCAAACCACTCAGAGTTATTTTTGAAGAGATGTATGAAGGTTATGAATCAGTAATAAAGAGGCTTAGCTAATATTATGAAAATTAAAAACAAGGAATTACAATTACCTATTATTCAGGGCGGAATGGGCGTAGGCGTATCGCTTTCAAGCCTTGCGGGTAATGTTGCAAAATGTGGCGGAATGGGCGTAGTCAGCTCAGTTAACGCAGGATATCTGGAAGATGATTTTGAGACTAATCCAAGAGAAGCTAATTTAAGAGCATTAGAAAAGCATATTAAGAGAGCAAAAGAAATAGCAGGTGGTTTAGGTATGGTGGCAGTTAATATTATGACTGCGGTTTCAAATTATGAGAATACCTGTAAGCGTGCTATTGCGGCCGGAGCAGATGCCATTATCTCAGGTGCAGGACTTCCAATGAAGCTGCCTGAGTATACTAAGGGCACAGGCTGTCTTGCAGCACCTGTTATTTCAAGTGCCAAGGCTGCTGTTCTTTTATGCAAGAGCTATTTAAAGAAATATGGAGTTTTACCTGATTTCTTCGTAATCGAGGGAAGCAAGGCTGGAGGACATCTGGGCTTTTCACCTGAGGAGCTTAAGAGTGATACAGCCAAGCTTAATGATGATATTTTAAAAGAGGTTCTTGAGCAGATAAAGCCATTCGAAGAGGATAATAACACGAAGATTCCTGTGTTTGTTGCAGGTGGTGTGTATGATGGTCACGATATGGCGCATTTAATGGAGCAGGGGGCAAGCGGAATACAGCTGGCAACAAGATTTATTGCGACTAAGGAATGTGATGCCCATGAGAACTTTAAGAAGGTAATTATCGACGCAAAGAGAGAGGATATTATTATTATTGAGAGCCCTGTGGGCATGCCTGCAAGAGCTGTTAATACTCCTCTTTTACAGCGATTAAAGTCAGGAGATAAATTTCCACCAAAGCTTTGTAATGGTTGTCTTACAGCCTGCAAGAAGGGTGAATTAACACCTTACTGTATTAGCCGTGCACTTATTGAGGCAGTTAAGGGTAATGTGGAAGACGGACTTTTCTTCTGCGGAGAGAATGCATGGAGAATTGATAAGGAGCTTACAGTAGAGGAGCTTATGACAGAGATTGCTACAGATGCAGGTCTTGTTATGCCATAAGAATGAAAGGAAATAATATGAAGACAGTATTTTTATATGCCGGCCAGGGAAGCCAGAGAGTCGGAATGGGTAAGGATATATATGATGAATTTGCAGAGTACAGAGAGGTTGTTGACAATATTTC